>CAZRXH010000001.1:0-67502 GCA_964603995.1 uncultured Bacteroidota bacterium
TGCCAGACAATATTGGCACAAAATGGTCATAGAAGCAAGAAACGAATAATGCAAGTGATGCACCACCTTAGTTTGCTCGATGTTCATTCACGGAATTGGCTGTCGAATCGAAAGTCCACTTATCGCACACCGATCACACAGAAAAAACAGATTCTCACAGTCAAAACAAATAATGGTATTTTCATCTGTAGTAATCTCGCGTCCTTTCTCGCGTAATCTGCGTGCTGATTCCACAAATCAAGAATGCCCGTCGCCAAATTGTAAAGGACAGCGCCTCTTATTAAATTGCATCGTTACAATTTGGAGCAGCTTTGAAAGCAAAATTAGCACTTGCCAACGGTGTGGTTTTCACAGGCGAATCGTTCGGTGCTGAAGGCGAGACAGCAGGCGAAGTCGTATTCAATACAAGCATGATCGGTTATCAGGAAATTCTGACGGACCCTTCGTACTGCGGACAGATCGTCACGATGACATACCCGCACATTGGCAATTACGGAATAAATCCGAATGATGTCGAGTCCGCGAGGCCGCAGGTCGCCGGGTTCGTAGTGAGAGAATACAGCAAATTCTACAGCAACTTCCGGGCAACCGAGAGCCTCGGAGATTATCTCAAGCGCAACAATGTCGTCGGTATCGAATCGATAGACACGCGAAAGCTAACCAGGATAATCAGGGAAGTCGGCGCGATGAATGCGATCATCTCGACGACCGATCTCGACGATGAATCCCTGGTCGGAAAAGCGAAAGCCTTCCCCTCGATGTCGGGTCTGGACCTCGCCAAAGTCGTCACCACAAAAACGCAGTACCGGTTTTCCCAGAATGGCAGGGCGGACTTCAAATTCAACGTCGTCGCTTACGACTTCGGGATTAAGACTAACATTCTCCGGAAATTGTACGAACGGGGATGTGATGTGACCGTAGTGCCTGCCGACTTCCCCGCCGATGAGATCCTGAAGATAAATCCGGATGGCATCTTTCTCTCGAATGGTCCCGGCGATCCGGCGGCGGTCTCATACGGGATCGAGAACATCAAGAAGCTTATCGGAAAGAAACCCATCTTCGGGATTTGCCTGGGCCACCAGGTGCTTGCCCTTGCCGCCGGAGCAAAGACATTCAAGATGAAATTCGGCCACCGTGGTGCGAACCATCCTGTCAAGAATTTGCTGCGAGAGACAGTCGAAGTCACTTCTCATAATCACGGCTTCGCAGTTGACGCGGACACGCTCCCTTCAGATTATGAAGTCACACATATCGACCTGAACGACAATATACTCGAAGGATTCAGACACAAGAGCCTTCCGCTGTTCTGCGTGCAGTACCATCCCGAGGCATCGCCTGGTCCGCATGACAGCGATTACCTCTTCGACGATTTCATCGCCATGGTGGAAGGAGTCAGGATAGAGGTAAAATGACAACGGCAGCGCTGACGTCGGCGATGATGCGGTTCCTTCATGCCGTCAGGGATTTTCTGAAAGGAGTTTTCTCCGACCACAGCGAAGGTCCGCGCTGCTGCTGAAGCTGTCGGATCAAGACCGCGGAATAGCTGCTCTCTTCGCGCAGTCTCCTGATCCCATTCTGGATCCGCGGATTCCCCACAGGCATCTCTCCATTCTGTAGACTCCTCAGATCTTGTTCGCGTCATTGTGCAAAACCTGCACCCCGACTGGAAATCCATGCACGGTCGCTTGATATGTGGCCGCAATAAGGCCCGAGATCAACGGTTTATTCCGGCACGGAGGGTGAAGTATGTGTTGGAAAAAGGAGCGAAAATGTTTGCGAGTAAGAGCATTGGTTTGTTGATTGTCTCCCTGCTTATGTTTGGGTGCACGAGATCGATGAACCCAGTGTCGTCGTCTTCCACGCCGGGCAACGTGACGATGTCAGTCGCCTTCTCAAACAGTGCGACTACCGGGCTGAGCAAAGTGAGTTCCGTGAACGGCGCAACGTCGATCCGGATCGACAGCGCCGTTATCGTGCTGGCGGGGATAAAATTCGAGAACGCCATTGATTCCGTACAGATTGACACGAGCGGCGATAGCCCTCTTCTGTATGTCGACGGCAGCGACTCGAGCGTGATTTTCCGCGGACCGTTTGTTATTCATGTGCGCGATACTGTCGCCATAGACTTCGCGAGCCAGACACTCCCGGCGGGAACTTATACCGGGATCAGGTTCGCGATCCGCAGGCTGGGATTCGGCGAAGGATATCACGACAGTGATCACTTCAACAACCCAAACGCCGCTCCGCCCGATACCTCTGTTCAGAATTACTGCCTGGCCGTCTGGGGCGCGGTCTACAAAGACAGTGCCTGGGTCCCGTTCGAGTTCAAGGAAAACCAGAATCTTGAGTTCAAAGTGAGAGGGAACATAACGATCCCCAATGCCACAACATCGGTCAACGTCGCTCTCAACTTCAACATGGGTTCGTGGTTCGTGAACCCGGTTACCGGCGCGACCCTTGACCCGACTGACATGACATGGCAAAACCAGATGATGATCCGCCAGGCGATCAGAGCATCCTTCGGAGATGGGAGCTGCTATCGTGAGATGAACCGTTTCGGCCATCATGGTGGATGATGGCGCTGAGCAACGAGGCAACATGGCAACGCTAGATTGCCGAATAGAGATATTTCAACAGTAGCGCTCCAAGACACAACAGCAGAAGCGAAGCCTGTCACCCCCCTCCGGCAGGCTTCGTTTTTTCATGCCATGGCTATCGATGTCGGGGATATAACTTCGGCGGAGCGAAGGACTTCTTCGGGATCCCCTCCATATCATCCGCGTTTGGAATGATCCTGAGCATTTTGTAGTCGATCGAAGAATCCGGCTTATGTATCATGATGAAATACTTGATATTGCCGATCACGACACCGTCAGATTCCACCCGCGGATGGGGCGACCGGATTTCATCCCACTGCCTGTTCCATGATGAATCAGACACCTGCGTTGCCGTGCTGTCGGAATGAGTCGAGTCCGGCAGCGTCGCCGAATTTGTAGAAGCAACCACAAACATAAGCACTAGCATTACAGATGAGACTCGATTGCATACTCTGATCATTTGTCTTTTCCATGCATTTTCGAGTATTTCTCAATCATCATCTCTGCATACCGGACCATCTCCTCAGGGCCCATCGGAAACTCCTTCGACTCCGCTACAAACTCTTGATATGACTTGAGCGCTTTCTCGTATTCCTTCATTCTTTCAAAGTACATAGCAGTGTCGTATTTCTTTATCATGTTCTGGTACGACTGCCAGCCATTTTCCACCCTGATCAGTTCTTCCCTGTATTTTTCAGGTGGTGACTCAGAGCCGACATCCACCGTGACAGTTTTCATCTCCGGTTTAGATTTATAGCTAAAGGGGATAATAACCCACACAGCTACCGGCTTATCGCGGAGAATTGCGGGAGTGAATTTGTACTTCATGGCAGCATCAATGGACGGCCGGTTGAATATCTCATTACTGCTCTTCAAGACAACGGCTTTCTTCACATCTCCATTTGCATCGACCCATAGCTTCACGATAACGCGCCCGCCAATTTGTTCCTCTTTTGCCTCTTCCGGATATTCCGGTATTGCCTGCGAGACTATCTGAGGCGGTGTATCGACATTTACGAAATCGGGAGACGCTCCTGAAGTATCCTGTGTTGCTATGCTGATGGTAGTCGTATCCTGCGCCCAAAGAGACGGGGAAAACAAAAAGGACAGGGCAAGCAACAAAACAATATGTTTCCTGGTTTTCATCTCATTCCTCCTTTCGGTTCGCGCATCGACACTGGATAAACGACTTGCGTCGGCATCCCGTATACCACCTGCGACGGCGGCGCTTTCAGGACCGCATTTAATTCTCTCTGGTGCACGTCTTCCTGCATCGTGAGCCAAACGTGAACGAGAGCACAAGCAGTATCACCGCTGCGGCGGAAACGGCATACACTGGTAGCCTCAGATGGTACCTCAGAGGATTGCTCCTTACTTCTTTTCTCATCTTCTTCACGATCGTGTCATCAAGGTCGTCCGGGTACGGAAGTTTCCGGTCCTGAGCAAGCGATCGGAATTTCACTGCCAAGTTGAAAAAGCTCTGACATTGCTCGCATCCGTACAAGTGAGAAAGCACGCCGTCGAAGTCGTCCGCGTTTCCCTCCCTGTCCAGAAATACACTCAATTTCTCCTGTACTAAGTCGCAGTTCATAAATTCAGTCTCCATATAACTTCTTGTAAATAGCAGCTGCCTGTCTCCTCGCTTTGAACAGTTTCGATTTCACGGCGGACACGGTGGTATCAAGCGCCTGTGCGATCTCTTCGTAACTCAACTCCTCCCATTCGCGGAGGATCAGTATCTCCCTGACACGGATTTCCCCGTCAAACCGGGCCGGGCTTTCGAAGAACCTGATGAAGACTTCCTGAACAACGTCCTTCGCTTCGTCCCCATCGTTCAGCATACGGCAGCAGAAATTGTAGATGCCGGCTTTGTGCCGGTTATAGACCGCCTCAAACTCCCCGCTCTTCTCTACTACGTGCAAGCTCTCACCTCTTCAGGTTGTGCCGCATTTCGTTCCTCCGACAAGTCCTTCAAATCAGTTGCACACCGCGCAGACGTGAAACCATGGACTTCCAGATAACCCGCCAACCGGGCAAAGGTTGCTCTGAAACTTTCGAATTCCGCTCGTGAAATTCAAGCTTGGAGCGATCACTTCTCAAAGGCGTATATTGGGAATATGCCGGTCAATACTCTTAACCGCGAAGATCGCCGTGAAACGCCAAGACTTTTGATTATGAATTTTTGCGCCGCTCAGCGTGCTTTGCAGTCAAAAGACACTTTGATTCAGGCTTGCATCACCGGATCCGCGGGATTTCCGTTTTCAACCTTGTCCGACATTGTCTTTCATCCCACACGCCGATAAATTGGAAAAAAGGCATGGCATATCTTGAAGAATGTAAAGAAGACTTCTGAGAAGACCTCACGCATACGCGAACTCACTCCAGACGAATTGACATGGCGCTGCCCGGAGAGCGAACTGAAATTCAATTCGACGGCGGAGCTGGAACCAATAGACTCGATCATCGGGCAGGAACGGGCAGTGAAGGCACTCCAGTTCGGCGTCGAGATAAAGAGCCCTGGATACAACGTCTTTATCAGCGGTCTCGCTGGCACGGGAAGGCTGACGACGATCAAACGGCTTCTTGAAGAAATCACAGTAGAATGTACTCCATCGCCGGACAGATGCTATGTCTATAATATCAAAGACCCTGATAACCCAAACCTGCTCGAATTCGACCGCGGACACGGGAGAAAATTCAAAGAAGATATTGAAGCGACGGTACGCTATCTGAGAAGAAAAATCCCGGAGCTTCTTACCGGCGAAGCATACACCGACGCACGAAACAAAATCGTGGAGTCCTACGAGAAGCGCGAGAAAGCACTTCTGATGGAATTCCAAAAGAAAATTGAGAGCCAGGGATTCGCATTAGTGCCCGTTCAAGTGGGCCCTATCACGCAGCCGCAGATATTTCCGACGTTTGAAGGGAAACCCATTCAGATCGAGGAGCTCGAGCAGCTGGCAAGTGAAGGAAAGATTACCATTAAAGAATATGCCGACGCGGAGGAGAAGCTGCAGGAATTCAGGAAGGAACTCGCCTCGGTCGCAAGGAAAGGATCTGCGCTCGCGGGCGAGTTGATGAGAAAAGTCGAAGATATGGAGAAGCAGACAGTCGCCGGTGTGATCGGATTGATTTTTGAAGAATTGGAAAGCCGTTACAGAAGCAATCAGAAAGTGCTCGATTACCTGAAATCGCTTCAAGAGTATACGCTGGGAAATGTACAGATATTCAAGAAGGGGGATGAACAGGGCGCAGAGGAGGCAATGCTTCCGCCGGGTAAGATCGAGAGCGATCCGGTTATTGTTTACCGCGTCAACGTTATACAGGATAATACCGATAAAGAACCTTGCCCCGTAGTGATAGAGACAAGCCCGACGTACACGAACCTGTTCGGGACGATCGAGCGGACGGTGGACGTGCGCGGCTTTTTTCAGACCGATCATACCAAAATAAAAGGCGGCGCGCTGCTGCGGGCAGACGGCGGATTCCTTGTCATGAACGCGCTTGACGCCCTGACGGAGCCGGGCGTCTGGAAAGCTCTGAAGAGAACATTGATCTACCGGAAGCTGGAGATACAGCCTTTAGACACTTTCTTCCAGGTAAACCCGATCGCTTTGAAACCCGAGCCGATCGACGTCAATGTGAAGGTCATCCTGATCGGCGATCCGTATATCTATGACATTCTTTACGATTCCGAAGAAGATTTCAAGAAGATATTCAAGGTGAAGGCAGATTTCGACCGCGAAGCGAAGCGCGACGAACAGAAGATCGATGAGTATGCGAGGTTCATCGCACGCATCTGTAAGGTCGAGAAGCTGATGCACTTCGACAAGTCGGGAGTCGCGGCGGTAATCGAATACGCGGCGAGACGAGCCGGGAGACAGGATAAGCTCTGGACACGTTTCAGCGACATCGCAGATCTGCTGCGCGAAGCGAGCTTCTGGGCTTCGAAGAACAGCCACACACTCGTGAACCGGGAAGATGTATTGAAGAGCCTGGATTCGCTCATCGAGAGGAACAATCTCTACGAAGACAAAGTGCAGGAGATGATCGAAGAGGATCTGCTGATGATCGACACGACAGGAGAGCGTGTCGGACAGGTAAACGGTCTGTCGGTTTACGACATCGGCTACTACTCGTTCGGCAGGCCGACGAGGATAACCGCGGCTGTTGGTGCCGGGAAAACGGGGATCACGAGCATCGAGCGGGATTCTAACTTGTCCGGGAAGATCCACGACAAGGGAGTCGCGACACTCTCGGGCTATCTGCGCGAAAAGTTTGCGAAAGAGAAGCCGCTGTCACTTTCGGCGAGCATCGCATTCGAGCAGTCGTACAGCGGCGTCGACGGAGACAGCGCATCTTCGACGGAGCTTTATGCGATACTATCGAGTCTCAGCAATCTTCCCATCAAGCAAGGAATTGCCGTCACCGGGAGCGTGAACCAGAAAGGCGACATACAGCCGATCGGCGGCGTGAACCAGAAGATTGAAGGCTTCTTTCAGGTCTGCAAGGCGAAGGGGCTGACCGGCGAACAGGGGGTCATCATACCGACACGGAACGTTAAGGACCTCGTGCTGCGTGACGAAGTGGTACAGGCGGTGAAGGAAAAGAAGTTTCACATTTATCCTGTCGCGAAGATCGAGGAAGGTATCGAGATACTTACAGGCAGCCCCGCCGGCGAGCAGAGCGCGAAGGGTGCGTACGAGAAGAAGTCCGTGTTTTATCTCGTTGAGAAGAGACTGAAGGAAATGTCCGGAGAGAAGGAGAAAGAGACACGGAGAACGGGAAAAAGGAAAACAGGAAAAAGAAGACCGAGATAGGGTTGAGCAGAGAATAGATATATTCAGCGGGACAAGGCATCGACAGTCAGCAGCCATGGTATAAGTTGAGTCATCGATTTCTTATTTCTGCGGGTCAATAGTTTGTTGAGTGAAGTGGATGCTTCGGATTGGGCAACTTACCGCTGGGAAGCTGGCGCAACCCATCCGGCCAGCGGCGCAGGTGATTTGGACGACGGTGCATTTCTTCGGGAGAACGGCGACTCTCGTCTGGCCAACGGAACCTGTCATCCTGCCAATGGAACCTGTGGTTCCGCCAAAGGAACCTGTGCTTCTCTCAACGGAACTTGTCTTCCCACCAACGGAACCTGCCGTCCCGTGAATGGAACTTTTGCCTTAGTTGGCGGAACCTGTCCTTAGGCTGAGCGCGCATTTCGTTCGGACGTCGGAGACTATCCTTTGTTCAGACAGCGACGACTGTTGTTCGGACGGAGGCGACAGCAGAAATTCGAGAAATCTGAGGGGTTCATCCCTTCTCCGTGCCAAGCTCCCGCTTGGCACGGGAGACCGTGGAGCTCTGCTTCTTCTGAGGTGGACATAGACTGTGAAGCTGAGCTTCAAGAGCTACTTCCCAAGCAGAGCTTGGGAAGGAAGAGGCGGAGCTTTCATCTTCTGCAACCCGGCGGCGTACCCAGTCAGGAAATCGGCGGTGATGCCTCGTTCCTGCAGTCTCGCAAGATTGGCTTCTGCTTTTTTCGACAGAGCGCCGTGCTCCTGTTCGAGTCCTTCGGGTGTTGCGTATGGCATTGTGATTCACCTCCTTTCAGTTGCCTTTTTCAGCGTTAATAAAAGGAGGCAGTAAGGTGGAACAGTAATGGGAGTAGTGCCCTACAGCCCCGTGATTGCTGCGGAATTTAAAAGAACGTCAAGCCCGGCTTTATTGGAGCGTACCACCATGTCGCATGCGCACAGATGCACGACCATGGGGAGAGGTGATGGCACGCTGAATATAAGAGAACAGGCTAACTAAATACCGATTACGATGGGCCGCCGCGCAAGACGTTCCGGGTTAGAGGAGCTCGGATGGCGTCTTTCGATTGAGCCCGGTCCGGTCAAAGTCACTGTCAAAGCTGACTATTGTCAGCTTATATCTTTCCGCCACCGAGTAATGGTAGGCATCGTCGAAATCCAGACCGAATCGTTCAGCATTATCGGATATACGCGTGATTTCAGCGAGTGGCATCGTCACTATTTCGACCCCTGCGCCGTAAATCATATCAACTATGAATTTGTCGAACACTCCCTGCTGCTTGGCGCGAAATAGGAGAACGCCAATCGAATGCATAGAGAAATCGGTAATGTGAAACTCATGGGCGCATGCGTTGAAAGGAGTCTCTTCACAATTTCAGAGTTCTCCTGTCGGAGCAAAACCTCGAGAAAAATATTCGTGTCGAGAAGGATTTTCACAATTCACCGATGCGCCACTCGGACACCTTGTGTTGTAGTTCAACTGAAGTGTATTGCGTTTTCAGGTTTTGCAATGCACCTTCCCAGTCGAATTTCGGTTGACCGTTCCTTTTCTTCGCCTGCTTCTCCACAAGAGACTGTGCATACTCCATTACTTGCTTCTGGAGATCCTCCGGCAGCTGTTTTATCATTTCCTCGATGCTCATGAAACTATTCCTTTCAAACCTGTCCGCAACTCGCAACCTTCAAGATAACTTTATCACAACGTCGTCACTTTTGCAACATCCGGATCGCGGAAACCACAATGACGTAAGATCTACCCGTGTCAATGCAGCCCATCCTTGTTCCAAAACCTTCCCTTCTCCTTACCAGACTCCTGCCTGGTAAGGAAGGCTCAAAGCTCTGCTTCGGTCATGGAAACAGGAAGCGGAGCTTCCGGGTCGCCTTTCCCAAGCGGAGCTTGGGAAAGGCGACAGATATACTTCTTATTCTTCAAAAGGAACTCTAGATGCTTCGCGTTCAGAGTCACGGTCATAGGTGGTTGCTATGCCGCGAACCAATGCAGCAAATCGAAAATACCCTGCCTTTTCTAGCGCTTCAGCTTTCTTGCGATAATTCTGTCCGAGTCCCCCTGTAGAGGCCGGATTGCTCAAGTGCTTTTCTTGTTTAGTCATTTTGGCTACCTAGTGAAGGTGTTACCAGCGCATGGACATTTGGGTGAGAAATTAGCAATATTGCACATCCTCTTTTTCGGCCCTCTGACATTTCTACCACAGTTCCCTTTCACCGATTCCCTCACTGCCCTTCCTCCGGACCCCGCCCGTCACCCTGACCATGGACAGTGGTACACGACGAACGAATATAGCCGTGCCTGAATATAATGTCAACAAGGTGGGTCATGGCCATCGACATTCGGGAGTAGAACTCCCTCAGAGCTTAGGGCCCTTTTTCTCTTTCAGGTACCTGTCGTAGAAGGCCACGACCTTCTCGAAGAACTCCGGGTATGTTATGAACTCCGGCCCGTTCATGCCGCCATGCTCGGCGCCAGGCACGACCCACAATTCTTTCGGGCCCTTCAATTCGTCTGCGATCTTCTTCGACATCCAGACCGGAGTGCGGTCATCCTTTTCACCGACAATCAGGAATACAGGGATACTGATATTCTTCGCCGCGTTCACCGGCAACAGATCCTGTGGATAATTCTCAGGCGGCAGGAATTTTCGGTCAGGAGATTCCTTCTTCAATATCGGGAGGATGTCGTCGAAAGATGTGAGGAGTGCCCTCCCCGCATAAGCGGCGATATCATTTCTCCTGGCGGCAATAGCGAAAGACAGGTATGCGCCGGTCGAAAAGCCCATGACGCCAATCCTTCCAGGGTCAACCTCCGGCTGCCGTCTCACAAAATCGATTGCGGCATCGTAGTCTTTAATGTATTCCGGGTAGCACAACCGGTCTTGTTCTGTCGGCCAGTCGGCACTCTCTCCAAAGCCGCGCCAATCAAAGAGAAGGATATTGTACCCACTCGTGAAGAAATGGTAGGCGTAAAAAATCAGGTCAGTCATATTTCCGGCATCACCGTCGCAGATGATAATTGTGGGCCTCCCGGATTGATCCAACGTCGCATAAGCTCTCGGTCCTGGCTTAAGCTCTTTGGGAACAGGCACCCAACGCCCGATAACCGAATTGGCAATGCCAGAAGTATCCTGAGCCGGAAAGAACCATCCCTTGAGTTTTAAACTGTCCGCAGTTTGAAAGACGACTTCCCTGTAAATGACCCCATAATCAGACGGCACCGCTGCATAGTGCCGCTCCGGTTTAAGTGCGTACGCCGATGACGTTAAAAAGAACAAAGGAAGTAGAGACAGAATGGCAATTTTAAATTTCACCACTTGATCATCTCCTGTTCAGTTATGTCTTCTTTCGATGATTCCCTCACTGCCCTTCCGTAGGATCCCGCCTGTTGCCCCGACCATAGGCAGTGACTGAGAATCTATTGCGAATACAGATGTTCCAACAGCATAATCAATAATGGAACTTGCACGAAATTATAATTATCTCCTGATCGGCGACTTTATAAACAAGGCGATTCTTATCATCGATCCTCCGCGACCAAAGCCCCTGCAACTCGTGCTTCAACGGCTCAGGCTTACCTGCCCCCGAAAACGGATCCCGCTGGACATCCTTGATCAGCCTTATTATCCGTGTGTAGATCTTCTTGTTCCCCGTCGACCACCCTGTAAAATCCTCAAACGTACCCGGAACAAACGCGATCCTTCTCACATCTTATCCGGATCCACGTACTTGTATCCCTTTTTGTTTTCCGATTCCCGCAAAGACTCGATGAGATGAATCCTGTTGGCTTCAGTAGACAGGAGATATTCCGTTTCGTCATTTTCAGGATTCACCAGAACTATAATCTCCACGACATCACCCTTGTGAAGTTCGGGGGAATTTACTTCGATGCGCCCTTCTTCACCGACAACGACCTTCTTCCTCAAACCGTTCATCTTCTCTTCATTCCTCCTTTCATTTGCATTGCCATCATGCCTGAAGTTAGTTCTGCCGGGATTCTTTTTCAAGTTTTCTCCTCCCGATACCCCGACCCGCGGACAATGGAACGCCTGAGGTGAATAGACCGTCTCCCGACGTGTCATCACACGTCGCCGTTGAGCCTCGTGCAAACAAAACCTTATCTATGTTTTCCAACCTTAGTAACATCATACTCCCACAACGACAACCTTATTACCTTATTCCGGACCACAACTGCGTGACCTGAGTGATAAGGTAATAAGGTTCGGGAAACGGGGAGACGACTTCCTACTAAGGTTTATGGAATTTGTCCGAATAAGGTTCTCAAATAAGGTGATAAGGTCGGTGAAAAGGAGGGACGGCTTGTTACTAAGGTTTGTGGAACACCCGTCGATAAGGGCGAGCCCGGGAAGTAGAGAGGGAAGAGTCCTTAGGACAACTCCCTCGTAGCTTTGGGGTTTTTCCTGGGAAGAAGGGGATCGCCACGTCCTTCCTTCGTTTGGACGGACTCACGATGACGCGTAATTCGGGCCCGGCGAAACTGCGACCCACTTCTGAAGTGAGTCGCAGTTGGCCACGACATTTACTTTAGATTAAATCCTTCCACAACCACCTCCGGCTTCCCGCCGCGAGTGTCGGAGTTCTGTACCTGCATGTCGATGGTGCGCCGATCACCGGGCATGATGGTTATGAAGTTGTCACTGTAAATTGCCGGAAGTATCCGCCTGCCGTCCTTGCTTCCGACTACTTTGAGTTTGACGAGGAGCGCGGGATATTTCGTGCGATTGACGAGCGTCGTCTTCATGTACCAGCGTCCGCCTCTGCGCGACATCTGCGTGCTGGCGGCGAGCTTGACTTTCGGAATCGTCTTGACGGCTTCCATGCTGCCGCCCTCCTGCGACGAACCTTTCTCCAAACCGCGCCAGTAAAAGTTTCGTGAGATCACCTTACTGCCCCGCCTGAGCTCGAGACTTATGAAGTAAACGCTGCTCAATCCTTTCGGATGGCCGAGCGGAAAGAGGGAAACCATGTCGTCTTCGGGAACATTCACGCGGGCGGTCTTATTCATCTTCACCGCGCCGTTCAAGTCGAGTATTTCCATCGTCGCGGTCAGACCGGAACCGTCCGGGACGCTGTAGTTCACGACCTCTATGCTGTCGGTGTACGCGTTCCACTGTATATGAAGCGGCTGACATGCCTCCCTGCATCCGAAGTACGCCGCGGTCGGATCGAAATAGTAGTCGTAAGTTTGCCAGACGAGCGACGGCCACGAAGAATGTGTCATCCATAGAAGGAGCCCCATCCTGTTCTTTGCCTGTGCTTCGAACATCGCACGGTAGCCGGTGTATTCCATCCAGTCGGCGAACCAGAGCCATTCTCTCAGACTGTCAGCGGTACCGAAAGTTTCTTCTATGGCCTTGTTAAACGTCTCTCCTCTTTGCGCACCGCCGAGAGTGAAATCGTGGACCCCCCACATGTTCGATTGCGGCCACATATCTTTGGCAGGCATCATCCGCTTGAGGCTCGAATATGAGACGATCGCGGGCAATCCCATCTCGCTGTGCAGCCTCTTCGTCGCCCTGTACTGGAAATAGAACTTGAGGGGCATGAGGCTGTACGGTCCTCCTCCGCTCACCGGACCAAAAGCAGAGTTGGGAATGTACTTGATCCCCGGATCGAGCTCCGAAATCATCTTCACGAGCGCTGAGTCGATGACCGGCGGCGGGTTCCCTTCGTTCCGCCCGACGAAGATAGCAATTGAAGGATGATTCCGTATGCGCATTACGAAGTCCTCAGCGTTCCGTATGAACATGTTCGGATGATTCGGGTTCGGCCCGTCGACGGGGTTTGCCAACCAGAAATCCTGCCAGACCATGATACCGTACTTGTCGCATGCATCGAAGAACGCATCGTCCGCCGTCTGCCCGACCCAGTTGCGGATCATCGTGAAGTTCATCTCTTTGTGATAGCGCACGGCGATGTCGTACTCCCTCGCGCGGTAACGGAGCATATCTTCGGGAAATCCCCAGTTGCCGCCTCGGGCGATGAAGCGCCTGCCGTTAACCCAAATTCTCAGCGCTCCTCCTCTTTCCGAATAGGACATTTCCCTGACGCCCGTCTCGAAGGATTTCGAATCCGAGATTTTACCGTCTGCGACAAACTCGAGTTTCACCTTGTACAGGTTCTGTGCACCGTAACCGTTTGGCCACCAGAGTTTCGGATGGCGGAGCTTAAGCTGCGGGTTGGTCGATGGATCGAGCGTGATCGTCTTCGTCTCAGACGGAGTGAGAGACACGTTCTGTTTGAACGCGACACTGCCGAACTTGCCCCGCAATACTCCATTGACTTCCTTTGCGACATGGTTATGGAGCGTCACTTCAATACTGACATCTGCGACGGTCGTGTCCGGAAGAGGAATCTTCGTGGTGACGTAAGGATTCAGAATCGTCACCGGTCCGCTTTCAGACAAATAGACATTGCTCCATATGCCGGTATTCCGTCCGCGAATCGTCGGTATCCAATCCCAGCCGACGGATGCCTCGAACGTCGGATCGTCAGCTCCGAGCTCGCCGCCGTTCGCGTCTGTATTGTACCTGTCCTGTTCGGTCGGGAAACCCGGTGTCGCGTTCTTGATTATGCGAACCGCGAGGATATTTGTCTCGCCCGGCTTCAGAATGCCGGTGACGTCAAACCTTCCTCTTATGAACGCGCCGTCGATGCGGCCGAGATCGTGACCGTTGAGGTACACCTCTGCTTTCCAGTTTATTCCGTCGAAATTGATATATGTCCTTTTCCCCTCGTACGAAGCTGGCGCCGTGAACACGTCCCGGTACCAGTAATCGGAATAGAAATACGAGTCGGATATCAGGACCTGGTTGTCGCCAAAGTTCGGATCGGGTATGGCGCCGTCGTTCAGGTAACTCGTAAGAATTGTTCCCGGAACGGTCGCTATCATCCAGCTCTCGTCGTTGAATCCCGGCTGAGACAGCTCTGCGCCGTCGGCATGCACGAGCGTCGATCGCTGAAGCCTCCATGAACCGCCGGAGAGTTCCATCTTGCTATGCTTACCCATCGGCGCGAGTGAATGCTGAACCGGAAGTGGCCCGCCCGTTCCGAAGACTTCAAGCTCGCTCAGAATATATCCATCACTCACATCGGCAGGTTTCGTCATTAAGACACGGACGTATCTTGCCTTCACTTCTTTGCTCAACCTGATGTTGGCTTCATTGCCGGGATTGTTCGGTAGCGATGCCACATCCTTCCAATTCTCGGCATCGTTAGATACCTGTATCTGACCTTCACGCGCCGGACGAATCCAGAAGAGCTTGACGTCGTTGAACGAACACCGCGCTCCTAGGTCGACATACACCCACTCTTCTCCTGATCCGGCACTCTTCCATGCGCTGGTAAAGTGGTACGGTCCGCCGATCTTTGCAAACTCGCCTTTGCCATAAATCCCGAATATGCCGACGCTCCAGCTCTTCGCGTTAGGCGAACTGACAGAGAAGCGATAGTACCTGTAATGAACCGTGGAATCGATTTTGAATGGATAATCGAACACTCTCAGGTTCGGCGGAAAGAACCTTCGGAAGAAACCAGTGACTGTATCACCGGGTAAACCGTCTCCACCCACGGTTCCCAGTTTCTCCCAGCCCGCACCATCTTGAGACCCGCTGACACTTATTTCCCAATGCCGGGGCTCCAGACTGTCGACCAGTACCGTTCCGGCGAGACTGATGCTGTCCACAGCCGGGATGGCGTAGTGACTGGCCATCTCTACCTGTAACCATGCGGTTGACGAGTCGAGTGTTATCTGGGACATCGCGTGCCGGTCGAGGACCCACTCCCTCTCCGTCTTTGGAAGAATACCTGCGGTACTTGTTGTCGTGACTATCCAGCCGGGAAGCGTCGTGTCGATTATGCCATCCGTGACAAGCTGCGCCGTCAGATTGTAATCGTATGCGCTCGACTGATACGCCGGTCTGAGCAGCGCTAGGTTGCGATAATGTGTAGAGTCGATTCTCGTACCGGGAGAAAAATTCTCCGCCGGGTCGCCGGGATAGACTCCGACCCCGAAATTGTATTGCTGTGCCATAGTGGCACATACGGACACTAAAAGAAAAAACACGGCAGAAAGTAATAGCCTTGCCGCAGTCGTGGTCGAGGAAGTGTGATCGGATTGTTTCCGGTGAGCTGAACTATTCATATCATCCTCTATTCAAAGACAGACATGTGACTGAATCGGGACTTATGCTGCCGGACCGAAGCTTGACGAGGCAGCCGAGTGAAATACCGGCATAGTCGCAGTTCTGACACATTTGTATGGATACTGGCACTGATTTGCTAAGATAATCTGTGAGCCTGTGAACGACAAGCGGAAGTCCCATGCTGAGGGCTACTTCAGGGGAAGATCTTGTTTCCCGCAGATGACGCAGATTTTCGCCGACTTAATTATCTGTGCAGACCAGTGAAATCTGCGGGGAAGAATTCCATAGAAGTGGCTGCTCGAAATAGAAGTGGCGCAACACTGAGGCAAGCTGCGAGTGAGGGGATACGCACTCCGGAAAATAAGTTGCATAACTATTCATTCGAATGAGCTATATTGTATCAATTAAAGTAACATCCTCTCCCCTCCTGAATAGAAGATCGGGCGACGGTGTTCAGAAGCCGGGATTTGGTCTTCTCCACAGGATAATTAGGATAATCGAAAGCCCATACTCCTTCAAAGCGGTTCATCTTCCCAGCAAGTTTATCATATATAATGAAAGGTTTTAATGAAATCACAATCTTTTGTGCTCAGCGATCAGATAACTGCTTTGCTTGAAGCACAGGGAATAACTGTGGCAACGCCGGTCCAGGAAGAAATAATACCGGCGATCGCCAACGGCCAGGATGTCCTGGCACAGTCTGAAACCGGATCGGGGAAGACGCTGAGCTTCGCGATCCCGATCATCGAGCAGATCCAGAGGCGCGATGGTCTCAAGGCGTTAGTGCTCGTACCTACGAGGGAACTCGCCTCACAAGTAGCCGGGGAATTCATAAAGTATTCGGCGGGCAAACATCTCGGTATCGTGCCGGTTTACGGTGGGGTCTCGATAAATACTCAGGCTGCGAAACTCCGGCAGGCTAATATCATAGTCGCGACTCCGGGGCGGCTCATCGATCTGCTGAACAGGCACGCAGTCAGGCTGGACTCGGTAAAGTATTTCGTCTGCGATGAGGCTGACCGCATGCTTGATATGGGATTCATAAGAGATGTCGAGCGCATTGCGGCTCAGCTTCCGAAGCAACATCAGACAATGCTCTTCAGCGCCACAGTGCCGAAGGAGATCGAGAAACTCGCGGCAAGGTATCTGCACAACCCGAAGAACGTACGGTTCGCTTCAACGGTCAAGCCGATATTTCTCCGCCAGACATATTACCGCGTGTCGCCGGAAGGAAAGCTGGACCTCCTCGCCGGCCTATTGGGACAGGAACGTCAGCTTGCGATTGTCTTCTGCAACAGGAAGCACATCACGGTGAAGGTATCCAAGAAACTGACGACGATGGGAATAAATGCCCGCGCACTCAACGGCGACATGTCGCAGCCCCAGCGAGAGAAAGTGACGGAAGATTTCAGAAAAGAAAAATTCACAGTCCTCGTCGCAACAGACGTCGCGGCCCGTGGTCTGCACATCGACGATGTCTCACATGTGTACAACTATGAAATCCCCAAAGACGTGGAATCGTATACCCACCGCGTGGGAAGAACGGCTCGGGCCGGCCAGAAAGGCGAGGCGATCTCGCTGGTTGCGGGCGAGGAGGAGAAGAAATTCTTTCAGCAAATTCTCTTCAAGTACCGCGGTGAGATAACACTCAGGGAATCAGACGAACTGCCAGTGCGGTCCGCGAAACACGCTCCCGCAAGGCCGGTCAGCAACTCATCCGCGAACCTTCGGGCTGACGGCTCGTCTCGTCGAGCCGATAGACCCGTAGGGACTCGTCGAGACGAGAAGGCTGGTAAACATGAGACTACTTCCTGGAAGGACAAGTGGCGTCGTCGCATGAATGAGGGGTCGGGGAAAAGGTAAGATAAACCCTCACACTGCCTGAAGCCCATCGGGCAGTGTGCTTTGGATCAGACCACCGGAGGCACAGAGACTGAAATCCATTCTGGTTCCCTTGAATGCCTGTGCCGCTGTGGTCCGGTTTCTACAACAGAGTCAGATGGATGAGTTAATCCCACTCTCACGGGTGTACGCCCGGAAAATCGTGGTCTGTCAGACGAACACTATCTTCGCGTGGTTACCTTCTCAAAGACAATTTACCAAACGAGAACGGATCTCCGAAATCAGAAACGCCCGATCGCAACTTCTGTCGGCCAGGCAGTACTCGGATCATCTCCGATTTTAGCTTCATGCTTCCCACTGGGGACTTGACTGAGAAATGACGGAATGACTTTCCCCCATCCTGTCAATTGCGGTGTTTGAGGCCCACCGCTTCACGCCAGAGACAGATGATAAGTGTCGAAAATTTCTGGCGCGGAGAAAGATGGATATTACTCTTCACCTCTCGATCGAATTTCAAAATCCGGGTAGAGTTTCTTCGCACACTCCGGGCATATGCCGTGACTAAACTGTGCCTGAGAGTGATCGTGAATATACGCTTCAAGCTGGTTCCAGTAACCCTTGTCGTCGCGAATTTTCTTGCATGATGAACATATCGGCAGAAGTCCGCTCAGGGTCTTCACGTTGCTGAGCGCGTCCTTCAGTTCGATGATCAACTTGTCTTTCTCCACTTGTGCTCGCTCGCGTTCATCCATTTCAATTCTGATCTTCTCGTTGGCTTCCTGTATTTCGACGTTCTGCAGTCTCAGTCGATGCCTGAGATTCGAGACGAAGCTTCCGAAGAATGTGAACCATGCAAGTATTACTACGGTGAGAATATACTGGAACAGTTCCACCGACAACTGGAAATGCGGACGATTCCTGAAGAATTCAACCAGCAACACTGCGCCATAGTTGAACACGATGAAGAGGTCCACCTTAATGTGATCCCGCAAATTCAATCGGAGCATCCCGAAAGTAAATGAAAGCAGGATCAGTAATATGATCAATAGCCGGGCCCTCGGCATGAAGTAGAGGGGAATTACCCCGGACAGGACGCTATACATCATCTGAGCCAGGGTAAGACTTGGGTCTTTGAGTTTCAAATTACGATTGGACTTAATGAGGAAGCCGAATGCCATGTTGCCGAGAAGAACGAATAGGAAGAATACAACAAAGGCTCCCGCCGGCATGGAATCGAGACCTACCAGATTGGCAACGTAGACTGCCAGGATGACGACGCCGTAAGCACCCAGCGCCATGTACCACCTTGTCAGCCTCGTAAGCTGGGCTTTTCTGACGTGGTCTGTGCCTACTTCTTCTGCTGCTATGTTTTCTGCCTGGCTTAGAGGCATCTCTTTCTCATCCTGGCAGAATCGTCATCTGCCTGAAACCATCCTTACCTAATTTTCCCTGTCATCAAACAAGGATAACATCTCACAAATAAGGGACATATTTATCGGACTCACCACCGGGCGCGCAAGGCGAGTCATAAGCCTCGACGGACCAAAGTGCTGAGAGGTTCTTGGCAATCATTTCCACGATTCTCCAGATTGCCGTGTAATCATCAGAGCGGCGCGTACATCCGCTATTCAATATGTCGGATGAATATCTTTTCGACTTGAATTTCGGGAGGCTCATGCCTCCCGCGAGAAGTCAGGTGAGAACTACCTGAAAGACCGCACCGCACTTTTGACGATCCGCCACTTCTCGGAGGTCATGCTTTGAGCGGCAAAAAGCGAGACGCCGCTCGCGCCCCCAGCGCAGGAGACCCTGATCGCCTCCGCAACCTGTTCGGCGGTCAGTTGCCCTATGGCTATGCCGCTGTACACTGGCGCGCCGTAACGCTGGGCTTGCACTTCCTCTTTTGTTTTCTCCCCGATCCACTCGATGCCCTTGTTATAATAACCTGCATAAAGCATCGGCATCGCTCCGTCAAGTTTCCACTGTGACCACTCCTGCCGAACATCCTTCCAGTTTGGGAAGACCGCCGCAGTCATCAGCTTCTTCTGTTTGTGCGCAACAGGTATCAGGACGTCGTTGACGATGTGAGTTATCCTGTCGTAGCGGAACTGCCTCCATGCCTCGTCGGATGAAGGATCATCGAGTTTCATCGCGTCGATGCCCGTCAGCTTCCTGAAACTCTCACGGCACACGTCGCAGTAGCAGTAGTCGTATTGAGGATACTCGCGGTCCTGGACGATATGGTAGTGCGGCTGAAGGGCCGCTGGCAGTATTACATCCGGATAGCGGATGTAATCGAGATGGATCCCGTCGAGACCGTCGATTTGAGAAAGCTCCGAGACTGTTTCCCCCACAAACTTCCACACTTCGGGACGCGACGGGCACAAAAACTTATAGTAGCTCACATAAGCTGGTTTCTCCACCACGGATTGGCCAAGACGGTTGACGACGAACCATTCAGGATTTTTTTTGACGACCGACTCGACATTGCAGGGCATCGTCCACATCCACGCGTGGACTTCAAGTCCTGCCTCCTTCGCCATCGGGAGAATCGCCTCGAGCCACGGCTGTCCGACCGGCAGGTGACTGCTTCCGTAAAATGCCTGACGGCTATCGTAAATCTCGAGGAGGATGGCATCGACGCCGGCGTCCCGCATCGCAGCGAACCGCCCTTTCCACTCATCCACAGAAGTGCGTGTGTCGACTCCTACCCAGACCCACTGCTTGAATTTCTTCGGCTCTCTGCCGCGGGACGGCAGCACCATTTCAGGGAGATATCTTCTCGCAGCCAGACTCAGCCCCGCCAAGCCGATTGTCCTGGCAAACTCCCTTCTATTCATGAATTCTTTTCAAGATGACACACTCTCAATCCGTCCCTCTTTCTGCCTTCAGACGCTCATAAGCTTCTTCGGCAGCTGACTGTTCGGCCGCTTTCTTGGTCTTGCCGGAGCCCATCCCGTAGTGTGTCTCGTTGACAAGGACTTCAACCGTGAATGTCCTATCATGGTCTGGTCCTTCTTCTTTTATAAGGTTATATCGGGGAGCACCGAGGCCCACCCCCTGAGCCAATTCAAGGAGTGCGCTCTTGAAGTTCCTGTCCAGCGCTTTGAACATCTCTCTGTCGATTCGAAATTCGGTGGGCATAACCTTGTCGATCACAAATCTCTTGGCGGCTTTGAGCCCATTGTCAAGGTAAATTGCCGCCACGACTGCTTCGAACGCGTCCGATATGATACTCTCATAGCCTCTCTCGATGGTCTGCTGTGCGCTGTTACTCATCGACAGAAAACCGGACAGACTCACGGCAGTCGCTCTTTCCGCCAGCGCATGCTGGTTCACAAGCAGACTTCTGAGGCGTGTCAATTGCCCCTCGTCGAGTTCCGGGAATCGTTCGAAGAGTATCTCGGCCACGAGAAGATTCAACACCGCATCCCCCAGAAATTCCATCCGTTCGTTGGAATTCTTCCCGCCGTTCGAAGGTATCGAAAGGGCCGAACGGTGTGTCAGCGCTTCTGCGTAGTAACCTTCGTCTCCGATCTTCACCCCCAAGGCGCGTTCCAACTCGCTTTTCTTTTTTCCGATAGATCCTGTGGAAAGGACGCCGCGGCGCCGACTGATACGCCGGCCCAGGATCCGTTTCAGCGAGAAGTGCCTCATCGAGATTCCCTTGCCCTCGCCACACGCGGGATTCTCCAGGCGCCTCCGTGGTCCCTTACCTTGAGAGTGATCTCAAAACCTACACGGGTAACGGGAGATGAAATGGCGCCCTGGCTGCAGAAGGGTGAGAATGAGAGTGTGTGACTCATGGTTTCGTGCATACTCAAATAAGCATCCCCTCAAAGGGCTTGCGAGGTTTGAGCCGTGATCGACGGGAACTGCGCAACACGCGCAGGCTCTTCCCTGTTATTCTCTAAACTTCGTGAAAAGCAGACACGCGTTGTGTCCTCCGAAGCCAAACGTGTTGCTGATAGCGGCATTCACGGTTTTCTTTATCGGCTTGTTGGGGACATAGTTAAGATCGCATTCAGGATCCGGGAACTCATAATTAATCGTAGGAGGAATCGTGTCGTTCATGATTGCGAGAATTGTCGCCACTGCCTCGACGCTTCCGGCAGCACCTAGTTGGTGACCAGTCATGGATTTCGTCGAACTCACATGGAGTCTATGAGCGTGCTCGCCGAAGACGGTTTTGATCGCTTCCGTCTCGTTCTTGTCATTGAAGGGTGTCGAAGTCCCGTGGGCGTTGATATAGTCGACATCTTCAGGTTTGAGTTGGGCGTCCTTCAGGGAAAGGCGCATTGCTCTGACGGCTCCTTCACCCCCGGGGGCAGGCTGGGTCAGGTGGTAGGCGTCCGCGGTGAGCCCGAATCCCCTCAGCTCCGCCAATATCTTCGCGCCGCGCTTAACCGCATGTTCGTAGCTCTCCAGGATGAGGATCCCTCCGCCTTCGCCCATCACGAAGCCGTCGCGCTTCGCATCGAAAGGCCTGCTGGCGTGGAGTGGATCGTCGTTGCGTGTCGACAACGCTTTCATGGAATTGAAGCCGCCGATCCCCATCGGGCAAATCGCGGCTTCCGATCCACCGGTGATGACCATGTCTGCGTCTCCCCGCTCGATCAGCATTGCAGCATCGGCAATCGCGTGGCCTGAGGTTGCGCACGCCGACGTGGTCGCATAGTTTGGCCCTTTAATCTTGTATCGGATCGAGATATTGCCCGCGGCAATATCGGAAATCATCATCGGGATGAAGAACGGGCTGATGTGGTCAGGGCCTCCGACTGTAAAAAGGTTCTCCTGCTGTCTCTGGTAAGTCCACATACCTCCGATCCCGCTTCCAACCACTACCCCGACGCGGTCTCTGTCGACCTTCTCGAAATCGACACCCGCATCTTCCACCGCCTGAGCGGCAGCGGCTATGGCAAACTGGGCGAACAGGTCCATGCGCTGCACGCTCTTTCTATCCAAGTATTTCAGCGGATCGAACCCCTTCACTTCGCAAGCGAACCTTGTGTCGAATTTCGAGACATCGAAATACGTGATCGGTCCTGCACCGCTCTTGCCTTCCATCATGGATTGCCAGAATTCACCTACATTGAGCCCAATCGGTGTCACAACTCCAAGGCCAGTCACTACGACGCGCTTTCCGCTTCTCATATTTCGCTTCCGCTATGGGTTCTCTTGAGCCGTTATCAGCTTGCCTTTTGTTTGAGATAATTTATCGCATCTCCGACTGTACGGATTTTCTCCGCATCCTGGTCGGGAATCTGGATGTTGAAGGCTTTTTCAAATTCCATCACTAACTCGACAGTGTCAAGTGAATCTGCACCGAGATCATTCGTGAAAGAAGCTTCCGGCTTGATCTGTGATTCTTCAGCGCCGAGCTTGTTTACAATAATCTCTTTCACTTTCGCTTCGACATCTACTGCCATGGTATTTCCTCCATTTGTTTGATTTTAAACTGACATACCGCCATCTACCGAGATCACCTGACCCGTCATATAATCCGCATCAGGTGAGGCGAGAAAAAGCACCACTCTTGCCACCTCATTGGGTTTCGCAACTCGCTTCAATGGGATCGCATCAATAACCGCCCTTCGTTGTTCTTCTGTCAAAGCCGCGGTCATGTCCGTGTCAATATAACCAGGGGCAACAGCATTGACAAGTATGTTTCTGCTGGCAAGTTCCCTGGCAATCGACTTGGTGAAACCTACGATACCCGCTTTCGAGGCGGAGTAGTTCGACTGCCCGGCGTTACCCTTCAGACCGACAACGGAGCTTAGGTTTATTATCTTCCCGCTCCGCTGTGCCATCATCGTGCGTGCGGCAGCCTTTGTGTAATTGAAAACACTCTTCAAATTTGTCTGTATAACCGAATCCCAATCGTCCTCACTCATCCGTAGAAGAAGATTGTCCCTGGTTATCCCGGCGTTGTTCACCAGAATATCGAGTCTCCCGAACTCCGCGACCACCTTCTCGACAACTTCAACGGCTGATTTGGTTGATGTCGCATCCGCTTCGAGGGGAAGGACTCTCCTCCCCATCGACTGTATTTCGGAAACGAGCGAGTCGACCAGTTGCGCCGAGCTTCTGTAAGTAAAAGCGATGTCCGCTCCGTTTTTCGCGAGCTCCAGAGTAATTGCCCTGCCGATTCCGCGGGCTCCGCCGGTTATAAGCGCTATTCTACCTTCCAGCATTTACCGAATCCTTTTGGTTTTCTTTCGAACTCTCTTCCATTCCTGGGTTCTGAAAACTCTTCCGGTAGTAGTCTAACACCTGTTTGTATTTCGCAGCACCCAACGCATGCTCCAGCTCGATGGAGCACAACTCAACCATCTTCTTCTCACTGACGGGGGTCGCCGTGCAACACGGGGAGTCGCCCGAGCAAAAGTCATCGTATTCGATAGCCCCATCGACTTTGACAATCGGGAACAGGACACAGTAGAACGGCTTGAGCGAGAACCTCGGCATTCCTTCTTCCCTCTCGGTGACCTGAAGCGTGCATCTTCCACTGCGGTCGAGGAAAACGCATCTGTCGTGGTACACTTCCGTGCTCACGCAGACACCGGACGGAAAATCCTTGTCTTCCTCCTCTGCATTGTTGAACCACCTGCTTCTGTCTCTGGTCTGCGTTTCGTCAAAATATTTTTCGACGATGTCAGCATGGGCAAGGATGCGGTCCCGCTCGACGGGATCAAGATAGACACCATG
The DNA here is from genome assembly GCA_964603995.1 of uncultured Bacteroidota bacterium. Taxonomy (GTDB): domain Bacteria; phylum Bacteroidota; class Ignavibacteria; order Kryptoniales; family JAKASW01; genus JAKASW01. The sequence continues at coordinate 24,130 of CAZRXH010000001.1, forward strand.
CCTGCAGCACCGCGAGGTACATGCGTTCGGACCGTTCTTGTCCTCAAAACCTTCGGTGAAGATTCTGAGTTCGAACTTCGTTCCGGCTATTTCTATTTCCTGATCACTCATTTTGCAGGTATACCCGTTTCGTCCACTTTGTCTATTCCGACGACTACGCCGCCGGAGATTATGCGTTTTACGAGTCCCTGCAAAACCTTGCCTGGACCGATTTCAACGAATTTCATTATTCTGTCCGCCGACATGTTTGTGACCGATTCCTGCCATCTCACAGGACTGGTCAGTTGCATGACAAGTGCGCTCCGGATCTCACCAGCGAACCTTACGGGTCTCGCAGTGGCATTTGCGTATACTGGTATCGACGCGTCCCGGATCGGCGCCGCATCGATGGCTTTCTTCAACTCTTCCTTCGCCGCCTCCATGAGCGGCGAGTGAAATGCTCCGCTAACGACAAGCTCTTTCACAATTTTCGCTCCGCTCCGCTTCGCGAGCTCCATCGCTTTCCTGACGGCTGCGACATCGCCGGAGATCACGATCTGCCCGGGTGAATTGTAATTCGCCGGCTGGGCAACGCCGTCCACAGATGCTTCCCGGCAAGCCTCTTCCACCTGCTTTTCATCGAGACCGACGACTGCCGCCATCGTTCCCGGCCTCGCACTGCCGGCATTCTGCATAAGCCTGCCCCGCAGACCGACGAGCATCAGCGCATGTTCGAAATCCAAAGCGCCTGCGGCAAAAAGCGCAGAGTACTCTCCGAGAGAATGCCCCGCAGCAGCACTGAAGCTTCCGTCCTTGGCGGACAGGCTGAATACGACGGCGCTGTGCAGAAAAATTGCCGGCTGCGTGACTGAGGTCTGACGAAGCTCATCTTCCGGTCCCTCGAAGCACACTTTCGCAATGTCCAGCCCGAGTATCTCACTTGCCCGGTTGAACATCTTCCTTGTTTCCGGATTGGAATCGTACCAATCTTTTGCCATTCCGACGTATTGCGATCCCTGTCCGGGAAAGATATAGGCTGTCTTCAACAGACCGCTCTTCTCTTCGATTGACATGTTAGTTACTTAAACGCATCCTTCATGCTCAAACAAAAGTAAATCCTGAATTCCAAACTCTAAACAAGTACGAAATTCGAAAAGCCAAAGGGGCATGACTGTATCTCGGTAGACACCTGAATCCCGGAAGTGTTTCGAGCCTTATAATTTGAATTTTGGTCATTGTTTAGAATTTCGAGTTTAGTATTTAGAATTTCTTTTCGGGAGCGCACGAAACCTCTCAACCTTGCTTATCGAACGCCCACTTCACCAGAATTGCCCCCCACGTGTATCCGGCGCCAAATGCCGACAGCACGAGATTGTGTCCTTTCTTCAACTGTCCGCTTGAGAAATACTCAGAGAGACAAAGCGGGATCGTGGCCGCGGTCGTGTTGCCGTACCTGTCGATATTCAGCATCACCTTCGAGCTGTCGAGTTCCATCCTGTGCCCGGTGGCATCGATGATCCGCTTGTTAGCCTGGTGTGGCACAAGCCAGTCGACGTCTTTCCCGGTGAGGTTATTCCTCTCCATAATCTCATAAGAGACGTCGGCCATCCCGACGACGGCGACTTTGAAAACGGTCTTGCCGTCCTGATAGAGATAGTGCATCTTTCGATCAACGGTCTCATGAGTCGTGGGGTTCAGGCTGCCGCCGCCGAGCATATTGAGATAGGGCCCGCCCGCACCATCACAATGCACAATGTAATCGAGTATCCCGTATTCACTGCCTTCACCTGCTTCGAGGAGAACGGCGGCCCCGGCATCGCCGAAGAGTATGCAGTTTGACCGGTCAGTGTAATCGGTAATGGAGGACATCTTGTCCGCCCCCACCACTACGACTTTCTTGTATGCCCCCGTCATCACAAACTGAGACCCGGTCACGAGCGCAAACACAAATCCCGAACAGGCAGCAGAGAGGTCGAATCCCCACGCCTTCTTCGCGCCGATCTTCTCCTGGACAACACATGCGGTTGAGGGGAAGAACATATCCGGAGTGACTGTCGCGACTATAATGAGATCGATCTCATCTACTGACATGTTTTTCTTCTGCAAAAGATCACTGATAGCTCCGGCCGCGAGGTCGCTCGTCGCCCCCTTCCTCAAGATTCTCCTCTCGACGATTCCCGTCCTTGTCCTGATCCATTCGTCGGTTGTGTCGACCATCTTCTCAAGGTCGGCATTGGTCAGCCTTTCTTCAGGCACATAATGACCAACGCCGGTTATCACTGCGCGCTTTGGCATCGACTAAGCCTTGTTTTCGATTTTTGAGATTGAGTTTTCTATGAGGCTGCTTATGTTGTGATTGACCATCTCTTCCGCCCGCAGGACCATGTTCTTAACAGCAAGTACAGACGAACTCCCGTGGCCAATTATCGAGACGCCATTGACACCGAGGAGCGGTGCCCCTCCCTGGACCTCGTAGCTGAAACCCTTCAGTACTTTTCTAAGCGTCTTAGCCATCAATCCCGCCCACACCGTCTTGAATGGATTGCCCGACGCGTATAACCTGAACCTTGTCCTCAAAGTCGGGAGAATGCTCTCCGCAAACTTCAGGACTATGTTGCCGACAAATCCATCGCATAGGACGACATCGGCCTTCCCGGCGAAGATGTCTCTGCCCTCTATGTTGCCGACAAAATTCAGCCCACTCTTCTCGAGAAGAGGATAGGAAGCCTGGGCAAGCTCGTTTCCCTTGGAGCTCTCCTCACCGATGTTCAGCAGGCCAACGGTCGGATTGTCCTTCTTCATGATTTCCCTGGCATATATCGAGCCCATCACGCCGAATTCCAGAATGTGCTGCGGCCGGCTATCGGAGTTCGCACCGGAATCTATGAGGAAACAGACGTCCTTGATGGTTGGAATCGGCGTACCAACCGCAGGTCTACCGACCCCTTTTGCGCGGCCAAGTATCAGGGTCGACGCCGCCATGAACGCACCGGTGTTGCCTGCGCTGACGAAAGCATCGACCTTTTTATCCCTGTGCAGATTGGCGCCGACAACGATTGACGAGTCGCGCTTCTGCTTCAAAGCGGTATTGGGGGTCTCGTGCATCTCTATGACTTCGCTGGCGTGGACGACAGAATAGTTCAGACCCGCAGCGGAGTGTTCTGAAAGCTCTCTCTCGATTTCCTCTTTTCGCCCAACGAGCACCAGCTCGAACCGGTTGCTGGACTCCCTCAGAGCCTGCAGTCCTCCTTCGACGATTTTGAGCGGGGCCTCATCGCCGCCCATCGCGTCTAGTGCTATTCGCATCAATGAAATTCTAAATGCTAAATTTTAAATTCTGAATTGAAAATTGAGAACCCAAAATTCTTAATTCGGGCTACGCGCCCTTGGGGATGAAGGCCACTCTTCCGCTATAGTAACCGCAGTTCGGGCAAGCGCGGTGCGGAAGCTTCGGTTCGTGACAATGCGGACACTCCGAGACAGTCGGAGCCGTCGCTTTATAATGCGTACGTCTTTTCGCTCCTCTCGATTTCGAGTGTCGTCTTTTGGGATTTGGCATATATGCTCCTTAATCCTGATTTTTGTTCGTAATCTTTTTCATTTCTGTCCATCGCCGCTCAATTATTCTTGTATGGCATTCGGCGTGGCGCAAAGTGCTCACCGGGACCGGCATCATCCTTCGGGCAACTGCACGCTCCGTGATTGAGGTTTGCCCCGCAAGTGCCGCACAATCCCGCACAATCCTCTCTGCACAGAAGCTTCATGGGAACCGCAAGGAGTATGTACTCTCTAACATCTTCAGCAATGTCAATTTCATTGGTGCTCGCGTGAATCACCGTTATCTCATCTCCCGAATACGGCGTATTCGACCTGTCCGTCCCGCCGGCGTCACTTGCATTGTACACATAAGCCATCCTGTAATCGACACCGATGTCCTTATCGAAGTCGTCCAGACAGCGGTCACAGACAAATTTCCCGGAAGTTTTCACGTGGCCGGTCACAAAAAGTTGTCTTGCGCGCTTTTCAACCTCTACCTTGACAATCACCGGCTCCGAAAAACGATCATCCAGCTTAATACTGGAAGGATTTTCCTCGAACTTGTACTCGTGGATTCCTTCCGAGAGGTTCGAAATATTTATCTTCATGCGTCAACAACCATTTAGAATGTCGTCCATCCATAAGATTCCAAGACAGACATGCAATATTGAACAACTCTGGGCTGCCTTTCGAGTTCCTCGTTCAGCGTTGTAAAATAACGGAATAGCCTCAGTATCTGTGAAAAAAGCACGGTAATATAACCTAAGCAGGAATTTTAATCAAGAATAGATGGGGGTAATGGGGAGAGTACCGAGACCCTATGACAGGATCACGATTCGTCTCTTCTTCTCTGATTGAGCGCGTCTTCTATCTTCCGTTTTTCTTCATCGGAAAGGCGCTCATCGGCGGGAAGGTTCTTTACCTGTTCGGAAACGAGTGTGGTTTCTTTCAGGAACCATCTGCAAAATTTACAGAGGATAAGATGCAGGAGAAGCTTCGGCTTTTCTCCTATACTCAATGCACGTTCCTCGTCCTTGGAAATCATGGATGTCGCTTCCCGGCAAGTTATCATGAGTCCCATTTACTCTTGGCCCTTCATGCTCTAATCCACTTCCTTTCGAGGCAATCTCTCAACTGAAGCTTTGCCCGATGAATTATGACCCAATAGTTGGACGTGGAAATCATCAAGGCCTTACATATCTCTTCGAATTCCAGCTCATCGAGGTATTTCATCATGAAAACGGCCCTGCATTGGGTGGTCAAGCGCGTGAAGCACTGCTGAAGGACGCTGGAAAACTCCTTCGAACGGAGTTGATCTAAATGACCTACTCCCCAATCGGTGGGAAGCTCCTCGGGTCTCCATCTGCCGTTTTCTTCAAAATATGGATCTTCATCCCCAAGACCGACAACAGACGCGGACGGGACGGTTCGTTCTGCAGACTTCTTACGATAGTGATCGATGATCTTGTTCTTCAGAATCGAGAACAACCAGGTCTTCTCCGTGCTCTCTCCCCTGAACGTATCCAGTCTTTCGAGGGCAGAAAGGAAAGTCTCCTGAACAAGATCTTTAGCAACCTCTCTCTCACCGACTCTGACTACTGTGTAACTGTAGAGAATATCGGAATAGCTGGTGACCCAATCGGAAGGATTTGCCTTTTCAGTACCGGATGTGTAACCGACGGCCATAGCAATCTAACAGAGAAATGTCCGGAAAAGTTTACCGGCTCAATCCACAGCCATCGGTCTTAATATCTCCCTGCCAGTGACGGCCACAACTCCTGTGCGGTTTCGATTTCATCCTCGCATAAATAGATGGTCAGGTCCTGTTCTTCCGGAACTGTCCACCTATTTTCAATGTGGGCCATCGGGGTGACTCGCCGCCAGTTCTTCACGAGGTCAAGCGAATCGAAACCGATGGCGATTGTCATAGCTCCAGGTTTTTTCCCCGGGCCGAAGAGCCAGTACGATCCGACAAAGCAGATCGAATGCGGAAGTCCAAGGCGAGGGCCGAAGAAATCGATCGCTCCAGCTTCGCCGTAATTTGATGCAAGGATAACAGCTTGTGCCTGTTGCTTCGGGGTGAGTGAGTGGTAAACGCGAGCAAGTGTATCGACTCTCTCATTCCATCCGAGCATGTCGGCGTAATCCTGTGGGAGCCTCAGAACCCGTCCGGTATTGGAGGTGTTCGCTGCGGACATTCCGAGAGCAGTGCTGTAGTTAGCCATAGCCTTTGGAGGGAATATCGGTACACCTAACGGGAGCGCCGCAATACCGCCTGCAATCAATATGATCAACGACGCGGCACGAAAGGCCACTCTCCAATTTCCCGTTCCCACACGTTCCGCAATGAGAGCTCCGACCGCGAGCATCGCCGGATAGACTGGCCCGAGGTAATACGCTTTTCCATGCATCAGGAACAGAACGGCAAACGCGCCCACGTAGACCCACGTCAGGATCCTGAAGCTCTTCAGCCGACCAGACGTAAAGAGAGCCACGATACCGATAACAGAAACGATGAACGAGATCAGACCGAGGATAAGAATCTGACCGGTCACGAAATCGAGCCATGATACGTGCGAGAACTGTTGTCTCTACAAATCACGCATGACGCCGAAGAGCGGAAAACCGAGCGTTATCTGCCCGATTATCGCAGGACTTCCGATCAGGATAGTCAGACCCAGCGCGATCCACGGCCACCGCGACACGATGAGGCGTCTGTCATGCGTGGCAAGCAATCCGACGAGCACTCCGAAACCAAAAAACAAAAATGCTGAACTTGGTGAAAAGGCCGATACCCATGACAATGCCGAGTGCAATCCACCAGCGAAGGTTGCCGCTCTCTTTCCACCGTACGATTACCCAGCAGCCGAGCGTCCACCAAAGCTGGTCGAAGATCACGGGTTGAAATAGCGACCCCGGACGAAGGAAAATGGGGCTGAAGAAAACGAGCAGCGCCGTCAGAATCTGCGCGAAGGTCCCGCCGCCAAGTCGACGGGAGATGTCGGCCGACAGCAAGACAAGGACTGCTGCAGCGGCGGCCGGGAAAAATCTAATGGCGGCCAGCGAACTGCCGAGAATCATACGCGTGAAATTCGCAATGAGCGCAATGAACGGGGGAAAATCCATCCCAAAAAGCCTGAGGTGCTCGCCCATCGCTAAGTACAGGAATTCGTCACGATGAAAACCGTACGGTCCCCAGACATTGACCGCGATGTGGAATATGACAAGCCCGATTGATATGATCCAAACCCAGAAGGACAGACCGTCCTTGACAGCCGACGGGGTTTCGCGGGAACCAGCCATCATCACTTCAATTCCTCCTTTTCTCCGGCTTTTCTTTCCGCCCTCGCTATCGACCATTTCAGCATCGGCGGCGAAACGAATGTGGTCACGATAACCATTATGACAACCGCGGAGAAGATTTCGTTATCGATGACGCCGAGCCCCTTTCCGATGCTTGCGAAGATCAACCCGACCTCGCCTCTCGGAATCATTCCAATGCCAACAGTCACACGGTCGATATTTTTCTCACGGACGACAAGACCGCATGCCTGCTTCCCTACCATGGCGGCCACGATCAATCCCGCCGAGATCCCGAGCACCGATGGGACAATGAAGCTCTGAAGGCGGACTTGGATTCCCATTAGCACGAAGAATATCGGAACAAATATGATGGTGATCGGCTGGATAAGATCTCTGATGCTGACCTTGGCGCCGAATTCCCTGAAATGAATCTCTTCCAGAATGAGACCAGCGGCAAAGGCCCCTACGATCGAAGCCAGCCCTGCCTCACTCGCCAGGGCGGACAGCCCGAAGCATATAAGGATAGCCGATATCAGCATGAGCCCCTGCGTCCGGAACTTAGCCGCGATTTTCATAAGCCTCGGTATGAAGTACACCCCGATGACCAGGGCCCCAAGGAGGAACCCAACTGCTATCATCGTCAGTTTCACTATTTCGAGGAACGACAAGTCTGTTCCCGTTTCGGCGGAAGAGACGACAGCTGAAACCGTAGCGAGTATAATGAGGCCCAGCACATCGTCGATGACTGCTGCACCGAGGACGATCCGGGCTTCCGGCATCTGGATTCTTGCCATGTCCTTGAACACTCGGGCAGTGATGCCGACACTCGTGGCACAGAGAGTCGCGCCGATAAACATGTGTATGTTGTTGATGTTGAAATTGGGAGATATCGCGAGTATCTCTTTCGGCACCTTCGTGACAAATATCGCCGACACGAAATAGCCGAGTATGAAAGGAAGTACCACTCCGACGGTCGCCACGAGAAAGGACGACAGCCCGACACGCCTCATCTCCTTGACGCTGGACTCAAGACCGACTTCGAAAAGGAGAATGATTATGCCTATCTTGGCGAGAATGTCGATCCCGATCGCGGCGTGGTCCGTCAGAACCGCGGCCCGAAGCGGCTCGAAGAAACTCCAGTTCCCGTTGACAAGCACAAGATTTCCGAGGATGACTCCGGCGATCAATTCACCGAGCACGGCGGGTTGTCCGATCCGCTCGAAGAACTCCGCCCCAAGCTTCGCAGCGACAAGAATTATCATTATATAAATGAGGACTTTGACAGCCGGATCGGTTCCGCCGACCATGGCGGCTTCATTCAAAACAAACGGATGTACTAAGGCGGAAAATGTCGCTCCCATGTTCAGCCAAAATAAACAGAACAACCCGGAGAGACAAGGAGAATTGCCTTTTTCCGAAAGGCCGGAAAAACCATGACCGGAGTTTTACGCGGCCCCGGCGCAGTGACTCGCATTGTGGGACAGACAGGATTATTCCGCTACGGCTTTCAGGAACTCGGCGAGGCGCTTCGGATCGACGGGGTTCGGAGTCTTTCGGTCAATCTTGACGGACGTTCCGACGATTACGCTGTCTGCGTACTGGAGGAGCGTTGACACGTTCTGGCTGTTGGCGCCGCTGCCGATGATTATCTTAGCTTCGGGAAAATCGTTCCGCAGCTGGCGGAGTTGTCCCATATCGACGGCCTGCCCGGTGCGGGAGCCGCTCAAGACGATAGCATCCACAAGCCCTCTCTCGATCGCGTCAACTGCCTGCACTTCTATGTCATATCTTCCGATCTGCGCGGAGTGCTTGACATCTATATCGGCAATGATCTGAACGCCGGAATTCAGGCTTTTCCTGAGACGAAGCGTCTCGTATGCCTTACCCTGGATTACACCCTGATCCGCAACGACCGCGCCGACATGAACGTTCACGCGGATGAACTCTGCTCCCGCAACGTAAGCGACGCTAAGTGCCGACTCCGCGTCGTTACGGAGGACATTGATGCCGAAGTGAATTCCGGAAAACTCCTTCTTCAGCTCCACAGCCGCCCTTGTCATCGACGCGACCGTTACAGGATGAACGCTCCCGGCGGAAAACGGAACATCTCCGAAATTCTCTACTATCACCCCTTCGACGCCGCCGTCTCGATAGACCTTGCAGTCGACGAGCGCGCGATCGACGACCCCGTCGAACGAACCGTCAAACCGAGGCGAACCAGGAAGGGGAAGCAGATGTACTACGCCTATGACCCTGGGGATCAATGTCGTTCTTACTCGTGCTGGAGCAACTGTGACTCGATGTCTGCCGAAGTCAGATCTTCTTCCTCTTCGAACCTTAGCTCTTCCACTGTTTTCACGACTACATACGCGATTCCAGCGGCGACAGCCACGGCGCTAACGATTAGAATTAATCTTTTCATGCTCCACCTTTCCGGAAGAAACTCCGTCACCTGGTCTACCGGGACGTGTCGAGGAACGCCATGCCGCCTCGACTATTCTCATGGTGTCAAGAGCGATGACCATCTCCTCGTTTGTCGGCAGGGCGAATACCTTGACCCTGGAAGAATCTGCGCTGATTACTTTCTCCCTGTCGGCAGAATTATTTCGCTCTGAGTCTATATTCACTCCGAGAAACTCAAGCCCTTTGCAGCTCGCCGCGCGGACATCGGGGCTATTCTCTCCGATACCGCCGGTGAACACGATCGCATCCACACCGCCCATGACGGCAGCGTAGGAGCCGATGTATTTCTTTATCCTGTAAGTGAAGACTTCAAATGCAAGTTCGGCCTGTCTGTTCCCGGCTTTCAACTCGGTGATGATCTCGCGCATGTCGCTTGTGAGTCCAGAAATTCCCAGAAGTCCGCTGTGCTTGTTCAGAAGGGTGTTCGCCTCCGCGAGCGACAAGCCTTCCCTGCCGACAATGTGGAGTATGATCTGCGGGTCCAGGTCGCCACTGCGAGTTCCCATCAACAACCCTTCGAGCGGCGTGAAGCCCATCGAGGTATCGACCGACACTCCGCCATCGACGGCGGCCATGCTGCAACCGTTGCCGAGGTGGATTGTAATCAGCTTCAGTTTCTCAATCGGCTTTCCCAGCAATTCGGCGGCTCGGTGTGACACGTAGTAATGCGAAGTGCCGTGGAAGCCGTATCGGCGGATCTTGTAGCGCCTGTAAAGCAGGTAGGGAATTCCGTAGAGAAAAGCGCGCGGCGGCATCTTCTGGTGAAACGCCGTGTCAAAAACCGCCACCTGCGGAGTACCGGGAAGATGTTTGAGTACAGCCTGTATCCCCCTAAGATTGTGAGGGTTATGGAGAGGCGCCAGCTCGATGTTCTCCCGAACTTCATCCATGACCTTCTCGTCCACGAGTACACTCTCAGAGAAACTCTCTCCGCCGTGCACTACCCTGTGTCCGACCGCGTCGATTTCTGCCTTGTCCTGTATGACGCCGTGGTTCTTGCTGAGGAGAACGGCAAGCACGTATTCTATTGCAGTCTGATGGTCGAGGACTTCCGCGCTAATCTTAACCTTGTCGCCGTCGTAGCGCTCATGCGTAACAACTGAATCGCTCATCCCGACACGATCAATCAATCCCTTTGCCAAAACGGAGCGATCTTTCAAATCAATGAATTGGTATTTTACAGATGAACTTCCGGAATTTAAAACAAGTACTTTCATTTCTGCTTTCTTCTTCACAAAAAAAAGACTACGGATTGTTTTCGATTCTCTTTCCCGACTCGTCGTACTTGAAGAAACCCTGGCATGTCTTCTTGCCGAGATGCCCCTCACGCACTTTTCTTCTCAGAATCGGACTCGCCCGGTATTGAGCGGTCCCCAACTCATGGTACATCGTATCGAGCCATGTCAATACTTCATCCAGCCCCATCGAATCGGCCATCTCCAGCGGCCCGACATTCAAGCCATATCCGAGCTTGATGGCCGTGTCTATTCCTTCAGCGGTGGAGATTCCTTCAAGGAGAACCTGCATGGCCTCGTTAAGAAGAGGGAGAATAACCCTCGTAGTGACGAAGCCCGGATATTCAAACACTTCGACAACCGTCTTTCCCAAATCTTCGGCAAACTTTTTTATCCGCTTAAAAGTCAAATCGCTTGTCTTCAACGCACGAACGACTTCCACCAGCGGTACTCTTGGAACAGGGTTCAGGAAATGCATGCCGATAATCTTGTCGGGCCGCGATGTCGCCTCGGCAAGTTTTGTCAGGCTGAGAGTCGCCGTATTGGAAACAAAAACGGTATTGGGATCGCAAATCTTGTCGAGTTCCTTGAAGATAGTCTTCTTCAATCCAAACTCTTCCTCCACCGCCTCGATCACCAGGTCACATTCCGCGACGTCCGAAAGCTCGGTTGTGAATTTGAGCCTCGAGAGAATTGCCTTCTTCTCGCTTTTCGTGAGGGCCCAACGTTGAATCTCAGAATCGAGAGTTTCGGACAATTTCTGCCTGCATGAGTCAGCTGACTCTTCATCGCGTTCGATAATCAGTACGTTGATGCCGAAGGTTCCTGCAGTCTCGGCGATACCTCTTCCCATCAATCCGCCTCCGACTATCGCTATATAACCGGCTCTATCCGATTCAGAACGACTAATGTTGAAAATTTCAGTAATATCTTCTTCTCGTGCCATAATGCTCGTTTAAGTTAGAATAAACAGCCCTGCGAATCAAGAAACCGCGTTTTGCGCAGGCCGGACACATCCCGCAATATCTGAATGATAACTACCTCAGCCGCGTGGCTACTTGCCAACCGTTTCGACACCAAGCTGATCCTTCGCAGCCCGGATAAACTTGAGTACCCTCGCATTCGTCGGATCCATCTCAAGGGTCATAGAGAGAGTATCGAGAGCTTCACGAAATTTGAGCAGCTTGAACTGGACCAGCCCGAATAGTTCCAGGCCCTGGGGGGCGCGGTAGCCAAGATCAACAGCGGCTTTGAAAGCCGACTCGCATCCTTCCAGATCGCCTGTCTTCATCCTGCAATTGGCAAGGCTCGACAGCGACACCGCATCATGATCGGTGATCTTGTCGAGCAACCTTGATGCTTCCGCAAAGCGACCTGTGTCTATCAGCGCCGATGAAAAGAGCCTGAGAAACCAGTCTTCATTTTCAAAGTCCCTGAACTCTTCTGCGACTTCGATCGCCTCCTTATGCATCTTCTGCCTCAGCAGGAATTCAAAATAGGCTGCGACTCTCGGCGCGGTACGCTTCAGTCTCGCGGCCTTTCCCAGGTACAGGTCTGCCGCCTCAACTTCCCTGGCCAGCGCTGCGGCCCTTCCAATCTTCGTGTACAACACATCGATATCGAAGATCGGTTCGATCGCCGCGTCGGTTTTCCCTTTTGAGATTCCTGACTCGTATTGCCTGAGCGCGTCCTGGTATGCCCTCAAAGACTCATTATACCTGCCGAGTTTTATGTATATCTCGCCTCTCAGCATATGGGCGAAAGCCTGTTGTGGCGCCGCTGCGAGAGACATTTCGCAGGCTGCCAGCGCCGCATCTTCGTTTCCTTTCTTGAACTCGTTTTCCGCGATTATACCGTAGATTGAGGCCTCGACGGATTTTCCGAACCCGCCTGCGGCAAGAGCCTCGCGGAGGTGAGCGAGACCTTCTTCGATGTCTCCGAGTACCATTTCTGTCTGTCCCAGTTGATACAGGGCATAGCCATAGTTCTGACGCTTTTCAACCTGGGCGAGGAGAAGCCGATGGTTTCGTCTCGCCTTTTCGCGAATCACATCTTCATCCTGTGCATAGCCAAGGTGATCCACAATCACGTCCGAGTGAATTACTCTCGCGTGGACTTCATTGAGTGAAGTAGTGATCTGTTCGTGAACTTTTCCCGTGAAGCGGACACCTTTGAGCTTTCTGAAAAGACGCGGATACGCCACCAGATGATACTGCGAATCGTCTTTAGTCCCGATCTTGCTCTTTAGATTTAGAAGGAACGCGTCAGCCTTTCCGCTCGAAATCATTTTCCGGATCTTCTCGTGGTACGAGATCGCAATTCTCTCGTCGGCATCAAGATAGAGGATCCAGTCACCCGTCGCATTTCTGAGAGATTCGTTTCTAGCTGCGGAGAAGTCTTCACACCATTGAAAATCAAAAATATGCGCCCCAAAGCTTTCGGCAATTTCCTTCGTATTGTCCGTCGAACCGGTATCAACAATAACGATCTCATCGACAAGATCCTTAACGCTTTCGAGGCAGCCGGGAAGGAATCGTGCTTCGTTCTTCACTATCATCGAAAGAGACAACTTCATTTGCCCGGCTCCACCGCCTTCGAATTGATCACATCCATCACTTTCTGCCGGAAAGAGATTTGCTCGATCGGTTTGAATATGAATTCGTTCGCACCATACTCTTCGGCTTTCTTGACATTCTCCGAATCGCCATACGCGGTCATTATGATCACGGGAGTTTCCTTGTTGATCGTCCCCGCACGGACTCTCCTAAGCACTTCCAGACCATCTATTCGCGGCATCATTATGTCGAGCAGTATCAGATCGAACTTCGAACTGGCCGCGAGTGTGAGCGCTTCCACCCCATCAACAGCATTGGAAATGTCAAACCCGATTCTCTTCAGGTGAAACTCGACGAGTTTCCTGATCATCGGTACATCATCAGCAACGAGCGCTTTCATTTGTTAAGTCTATTCTTCAGTTGGTCCAAGATTCTTTTTGCCTCCCACCAATCTACCGGGGAGGTGTGAACGGTCTTGTTAAGCCGGGTTGCCAGCGTAGTTGCCTCGTCGTAGCCGAAGGTTCCTCCGGTCCCGCCAATATTGTGCGTTATCTTGCGTATCGTCTCCACATCCTCATTTCGAACGGCGTCATCGAGTTGCCCGACCTGCTCTTCAAAATACTTTACGAACTCTTCGACCATGCCGCGGACGAAATCTCTGTATTCGTCCTCGTTGACCCCGAAGGGATTCTCCTTCTCATTCCGATCCAGATCCATTTCCGGATCCCTGGTAATAATCGACTTGACGAATTCATCACCGAAGGTCTGTTTGAGCTTTTGAAGCAGCACTTCTTCAGTGAGGGGTTTGGTAATGACCGAAGTAGCACCGAGTTTGGTCGCTGACACAACGTTTATTCTGTCCGAATACGCTGTCATAACAACTACCGGTATGCTCTTCGTCAACTCGTTCGACTTAAGCACTTGAAGCGTTTTGAACCCGTCCAGACGCGGCATCATAAGATCGAGAAAGATCAAATCGGGTCTCGAGGAGAGTGCTATTTGGAGCCCTTCGTAGCCATCAGAAGCCACGAACACGTTGAGTTTCAGCCTCCTGAAACAATCCTCGGCAAACCGTTGCACGACTTTCGTATCCTCGATGATCAGGACGGACTTCTTCTGATCCTCAGCCATTCTTCTTTCCGCTGCCTTCGGAGTCCGGCGGGTCCTTCGTTGACTTCTTTGGGAGAATGTTCTTCAGCACCTTGGCTTTTTCCCTGTCCACCTGCGCCGACGCCCTCTTGTTCTCCGACGCTATCTTCTCGTATACTTCTTCCCTGTGTACCGGGATCTCGTCAGGTGCTTCAATGCCCAGCTTGACGCTGTTGCCATCGACTGACACCACGACTACTTTGATCTTGTCGCCGATCTTTATTACTTCGCCCAACTTCCTTGTCAAGACTAACATAGTTGCCTTCCATGGTCAGTTAATTCTGTATGCAGTTGAATATTTGTCCGAATTGAGAACAACTTGCTTGCCTATTTTTCGTGCGTCGTTAAGAACAATAGGAGCCTTCAGGTTCGCCGTAATCGGTTCCGGGTCGCGGCGAAGGACTATGACGACAAAAGCCGCGGACGATCTGTCATCGGCCGGAAGCTCCCTGTAAATCTCCGGGGCGACTATAGACGCCTCCAGTAGTGCCAGGCCGACATTCGGGTCTTCCACGGACAATAGCCATCTTAGCGGCTCAGTGTCCTTGTCATCAATAATAATGAAGTTGTGAAGTTCTTCAAAACCCGGCAGACCATTCGGAAAATGATAAACAATGTTTTCATCAAATTCCAATTCACCGAACTGCCTCGTCACGAGTTTCGCTTTCACCTCTATATTCTCCTCAGTATTTTTCCGCGAAGCGGGATCATTTTGGCGTGATGCCGTTGAGTATGACAATGTCCACTCTCCTGTTTTCTGCTTTGTGCGCCGGAGTATCATTCGGAACAAGAGGGTGATATTCTCCGTATCCGACGATCGCCACTTTCTCCGGCCTGATAGGGTAATGCTGCAACAAGTAGTAACCTACATTCAACGCCCGGGCAACGGACAGGTGCCAGTTGGACGGGAATCTCGCATTGTGAATAGGGGTGTTGTCAGTATGTCCCTCAATGCGAATGTTGTTGGGTATCGACGCCAGGAGGAAACCGAGCGTGTCAAGGACAGATAGAGCCGCCGGCTTAATTCTGTCGTCTCCAGGGTCGAACATAAACTTCTCCAGGAAGTGAATCGTAACGCCGCGCTCGTCTATGGTGACCATAGCTCCGCCCTTCTTGAGAACCTCTCCAATAGCGGACTTGACCTTTCGCTCCATAGCCTCGGAAGCTTTCATCGGAGGTACCGCCTCAGGCGACTGCATGATTCCCTCGCTGCCTGGCATCGGGCCCTGCGCCTGGCCGCCGCCGAACACGTTCTCAAAAGCCGATACAAAGGCATGATATTTCTTCATGTCGACCTGTGAGCTGGCGTACAATATCACAAACAATCCGAGGAGCAGAGTAATCAGATCCGAATAGGTCAGCAACCATCTTTCAAGATTGTCGTGTTCTCCGCTGTGTTTCTTCCGCATCAGATTTCACCCTGGTCGCTGCTTGGAAGCATGGATCTGAGCTTAGCGGCAACTATCGCCGGTATCTCGCCCGCCTGCAGGGCGAGCACGCCTTCAAGTGTCACTTCCATTATCAGATTTTCTTCGCCGTGGATTGTCTTCAACTTGTCTGCCAGTGGAAGCCAGATGATGTTGGCAGTGAAAATGCCCCACAACGTTGCGATGAATGCGCTGGCAATATGATGGATCAGATCGTTCGGATCTCCACCAGCGTTGGCAAGAGTGACAATAAGGCCCATCACAGTACCGATGATTCCCATCGTCGGGGCGTATCCTCCCATCTTCTGGAACACAAGCGCGTTGGAATTGTGGCGCTCGTTAAGGAATCCCATTTCTGCTTCCGCAACCGCCCGCATTGTTTGCGGATCGGTGCCATCGATTGCAAATCTGAGCATCTTTTTTAGAAATGTGTGCTGGATGCCGGCAAGTTCTTTCTCAAGCGCAAGAAGTCCGTCTTTGCGAGCCACCGTGGCATATTGGACGATCGTTCCAATTAACCTCTCGACGTCGTGTTTGGGCGGCATGAAAGCTATCAAAGCGAATTTCCATATCCTGCTGAACTGCTTGAACGAAGTCCCGATCATCGCCGTCGCAAAGGTTCCGCCAAACACGATGGTCATTGCAGGTATCATTATAAGAGCGCCGATTTTCCCGCCTTCCATCAGGAAAGATCCAAAAATCGAGAACAGGCCGAAGGACAGCCCAACGATGGTGCCTATTTCAAGAGTCTTCTTCATTTTACAGGAAGTTCACGAGTGATAGTTTAATTAGCTGCGCCCCTGTTTGCAGAGCGGCATTGAGCGCGGTCTGCTGCTGCTGCATCTTGATCACGGCATCGGCAACGTCGGTGTCTCCTAAGTTTGACATCGTCGTCTGCAGAGATTGAGTCTGCGAAGTGATCTGTGATTGCACAAGTCCTATTCTATTCAGCATCGCACCTGCCTTCGCGTTTGAGCTGACCATCGAGTTGAGATAATTGTCTACAGTTGTGATGTCTGCCTGTGTCGGTGCAGTTCCGCTGTTGAGCTCGTTCTGAATCGTGATAAGATCGTTGAACATCTGTCCGCCGTTGAAGGCCTCCTGACCAGTCACGTTGTACTGTTCGGATATCTGGAATCCTACATCCAGCTTCAGTGCGCCGTCGACGCCATCGGGGTTGGCTAAGACAGCCGTCCCGCCAGGATTCATATAAAATGGCTGCGTCGTAGTCTGCGTCCCACCGAAAATGTACTTGTTCCCGAATTTCGTGTTCGCCGTATCAAGCAGCTGGCTGATGTATTGTCCCAACTGTGTCCCGTAATCCTGCTGGTCTTGCGGGTTCGAATCGTTCGCGGCGGAAAGGAGCATCGTCTTGATGTTCGTCAGGCTGGTCACCGCGCTGCCGAGCGCATTCTCTTGCATCGAAAGAAAACTTTGGGCGTATTGAGCGTTGTCGTTATAAGCGCCGTTCTGATTGATCTGGTTCTGGATAATCATGAGCCGCTGGTTGAGCGTGGGATTGTCTGACGGTGTATTGACCACCTTGCCGGATGCTATCTGCTCCTGTAGTTGATCGACGGACTGGCGATCCTGTCCCAACGAGTACAGGATGTCGTTGACTACCTGTTGTTCATTTACTCTCATATCATCCCACCATTCCGATTATTGTCTGGTACATTTGGTCCGCGGTCGTCACGACCTTTGCCGCGGCCTCGAATGAATGCTGATACTGTATCATATTTGTCAGCTCCTGATCCAGCGAGACACCGGAGATCGAGGTCTGGTATGCCGTCATCTGGTTCTGTTCAAGCTGTAAAGACTGCACGCTGGTGCTCGCTTGTTGTGAATCTGTGCCGACCTGATTCACCAGAGCCTGGTATGCGTTCAGAATGGACTGGCCGTTACCCATGACAGGAGTATTGAGGACGTTCGCTATCGCAGCAGCATTGCCACCATCTCCGGGATCACCGGACGATGATGCGGCAATATTGTTCAGGCTCGCCTGTATGTCGGGCGAGATCTGGATGCTCCCGGCCGATGTTCCCTGGAAAAAAGTCTTTCCAGTCTGCGCCGCACTACCGCTCGTCGCAAGGGTATATCCCGTGGAGTTGAACGAATTTACCGTCTTGACGAGAGTATTGGCGATGTTATCCAGCTGTTCGGAATAGGACGGCAACTGATTGTCGAATGAATTGATGAGACCGGCAACCTCTCCAGAAGAAATTGTCGCCGGGATGGACGAGTCTGACCTTCCGACGGTTATTCCGGTGGAAGTCTGGGTCATCTTGAACTGGTACGCATTCCCTGCGGCGACCAGGACCGCGCCTCCGGCAGTAACGTTTGTTACGCCTGTAGGATCGGTCACAACTTTGACGTTTACAAGATTGCTGAGCTGTGAGACAGCGCCGTTGAGCTGGTCCTGCAGATCAGACGAGTTCCTGGAGGTTCCAGCGTTTGCCTGGATCTGCTGGTTTATCGATGCGATCGTGGATGCGAGCTGGTTTATCTGATCCACATCGGATTGTATTTGCTGGCCGACCTGGTACTTGGCATTTTGGAGCTGATTGTTCAGAGCGTTGAACGTTGTCGCCACACTGATACCCGTCTGCATCACCGTCTGACGTATTCCTGTGTCCTCGGGGTTCTGAGACAAAGTCTGGAAAGCGTTGAAAAACGCATTGAGCTGTGATATCAGCCCGCTGGTGGAAGAAGCAGTCTCGTTAAAGATACCTTCGACACTGGAGAGAGTCTGCTGGTTTATGGTAGCCTGACTCAAGTCTGAATTGAGGCTGGTGACTTGGGAGTCCACATAAGCGTTCCTTACGCCTTCGATGCGACTTATCTGCACGCCCATTCCGAGGTAACCGTATGTAGTCAGCATCGGCGGCGCCGCCTCAGTAACGACGCGCTGCCTTGTGTAGCCGTCTGTACTCGCGTTGGCTATATTATGCCCGGTCGTCTCAAGTTCCGCTTGGGAAGTGTTGAGAGCGTCCCGTGCTATGTTCAATATGCTACCTATGCCGGACATCGCTCACCAATCAGGCTTTCTTGTCAACAAGTTTTCTGGTCCCGTTCTCGGTCAGGATTCGAATATTTTGCTTGATGAATGCAATCGAATGAAGAAGAATGACGTTCGCAATGCCATTCTTCTGTACCACCTCTTCGTAATTTTTCCTGAAACCGGCGTGGATCTTCCTGTATTCCTCCGCCCATTCCCTGCCGATCTTCTTCGACAGTGCAACAGGGTCGTTCAGATCAGTCTGGGTCAGAGCCATTCTCTTCAGGACTGCACTCCTCTCCTTCTCGGCAACGTGAATCTTGTTCAACTCGTCGATCTCTTCACTGACAATGTTCTGGATTTCCTCGGTGTTCAGCTCCGCGATAGCGGCGAGCTTTCTTTTCAGGATAGGAAGCATCTTCTCAAATTCTGCCGCCTCGCGTTCCGTGGTTTCAATAAGGTCCCTGTTGTCATTGTGTGCCATCGCTCACCTCGCTTGCATCAAACATGTTCAAGTAATTCATCACTCTCTTGACGTAGTTCTGCGTCTCGGGATAAGGGGGTACACCGTCATACTGGTCGACTGCTCCTGGTCCGGCATTGTAAGACGCCAACGCTAACGTAAGATTTCCTGAATACTTCTCTATCAGACTTTTCAGATACCTGGCACCGCCCATGATATTTTCCCGCGGGTCGAAGGAGTTCGAGACTCCCATGTCCTTCGCGGTGGAATCGGTAAGCTGCATCAGCCCTTTTGCATTCTTAGAAGACAGTGAATCTGACTTTCCTGCCGATTCCGCAGCAATTACAGCCTTTATCAGGTTTGGCTGCAGATCATAGGTGCCTGCCGCCTCCTTTATTATATCGGAGTACTTGCCCACATTCTCCAACACCGAGCCGGAGCTGTAAGCCTTAATTTTTTGCAACACGCGTGCCTGAGCATCGGTCAGCCCCTCAGGCATGATGCTCGATTCAGAAGCCGAGATCCCTGGAGTCTGCGAGTCTATGTCTTCGCCGGTGAACTCCTTGTAGAGCATATTGCCTATGCCGAGATTGGAATTGTCGGCAATGTATTGCGACAGTTTCATGTTGAACAGACCGGTCATGATATCGTTGCCGTAGCCTTGTTCGTTGTCGCTTCCATCTATCTTCTCGGTTTCCTGCATCGATTTCAGCATATACTGCATGAATACAGCTTCGAAGTCCTTGACAGCAGCTTTCAGCTTTGTCTTTTGCTGTTCGGTAAGCTGAATGTGACCTACCGATGTATTTTGGACTTTATCCATCGTAGTTACATTATTATCAATTCTGCTTTCAATGCGCCTGCGGCTTTCAGCGCCTGGAAGATGGCAATTATGTCACGTGGTCTGACCTTGAGTGAATTCAGTGCGGTCGCGATATCCTGCACCGTTGCCGCACCGTTTATTGCGACCATGGAATTGGTGTCCTGAACCGCCTGTGCCGTTGCCGCCTGCATGACTACAGTCTGTCCTTGTGAGAACGGCGCAGGTTGCGAGATAACCGGGTACGCCTGAATTTCTATGTTCAGATTTCCATGAGATATCGCCACCGGCAATACCGTCACGTTCTGTCCGACCACCACGGTACCGGTTCTTTCGTTTATGACGACACGCGCCACGACATCCGGCACAACCTGCAACATTTCTATTTGAGAAATGAACTGTACCACTTTGTCCTTCGACTGAAACTGTGCGGGGACCTTCACGTTGATCGTCCCGCCATCAATGGCATCTGCCACAGTATCTCCGACGCTCTTGTTGATTGTGTCGGCGACGCGGTTCGCGGTCGTGAAGTCTTCCTGCGAGAGGATGATCGACAACACCCAGTTGTTGATGAAATCCACCGGCGGTGTTTCCTGGACCAGGCCACCGTTTGGAATTCTTCCGGTTGTCGTGAAGTTCCTCTGTATCTCCGTTCCTGCCGCACGTACGTCGAAACCACCGACCGACAACGGGCCCTGCGCCGTGGCGTAGATCTTCCCGTCCTGTCCGATCAGGTCCGTCAGCAGAAGCGCGCCGCCCTGCAGGCTTGTGGCATCACCCATCGATGATACGGTGACATCAATTGAAGCGCCCTTGCTCGAGAACGGAGGAATGGATGCAACAACCATTACTGCAGCCACATTCCTCATCCGCACCTGGGACTGATTTACGGTGATGCCAAATCTCTTCAACATGCTGGCGACCGACTGCTGCGTGAATATCGACATTTGAGAATCGCCGGTACCGTTCAGACCCACAACAAGACCATAGCCTATCACCTGGTAATCGTTTACGCCTTTCACGTACGCTATGTCTTTTATCCGCGTAGCGTATGCGACGGACGTAATCAGTATCAATACAGCAATAGTCTTTTTCATCATTCACCTCAGAAGAGCCAGTGGAATAGTTTCGTCAGCCATCCGGGGCTTTGAGATTGGTCGATCGAGCCGGATCCCTCGAAGATTATCTTCGCATCGGAAATCTGGGACGACGAGATTGTGTTATCGGGCTGAATGTCTGACGGACGGATAATTCCGCTCAGTTTGATTATCTGATCCTGACCATTCACGGATATCAGTCTGCTTCCCTGTATCTCGAGATTCCCGTACTGGTCAACCTTCACAACCTGAGCGCTGACCGTGGCCTGCACGCTTCCTTTTTCACTTGTCGAACCGCTTCCCTTGAAATCGTTGTTTGTTCCGAGCGTCAGGGCACCTGAGGGCGTATTGGCCGCGCCGTATGCCGCCGAACCGTTTGCGCCGATAGTGCTTGCTCTGCTCGTATTTGTGGAGGCATCCTTCGACGCAGAGTTTTCTTCGACCACGATAACCGTAACTGCGTCACCCACTTTGGAAGCTTTATAGTCCGAAAAGAGCGAGTTCGTCGGACTCTGCATGACCTGCCCGTACGACACTCCGGTCATAAGAAATATCAACATCATCTTCTTCATCAGCTCAACTCCAGTTTTCCAGAAACGGACACAGGTACGAAGCGGTAATGCTCTGCGTCTCTGCATCTTTGTTCCTTTGCACATTTCTCATTTTCAATTCACCAGGACAACTTCGCCTTTGCCAATGACCTTGGCGCGAAGATTATCCCTGTACTCGTTTGCTACTCTTATTACGTCGTCCAGCCTGCCATCCTGAAGGGCGCTTCCCTGATCGCGCACCGTGATATTCTTGGTCCTGAAAACGATCGTTATATCCTGTCCACGCTTGACAATCGGCTCGTCCTCAAACATGTCGAATGTCAGTACCTTGCCGCTCTGGATCCAGCGAGTGGTCCACTTCCCCTTCAGCTGAGCCAGGCTTGACACAGGATTGGAAAGATCAGTCGTCTCAGTCCTGACCTGGCTGACTTCATCCTGCTCAATTTCACCGTGAGGACTTATTGTCTGCGCAGCGACCAGGACCTTCTGAAAAGTTCTGATCTTGACCGTCACAGGAATGATCTGGGTAAATCCCTTTTCTCTGCCTGCCGGGCGTGCCTTGACAAGAAACGTCACTAGGCCTTTCATCGTGGCAGAGTTGGCGGAAGCTACCACCAGGTCACATTTTTCATAGCCGACCGGATAGCTTTGCCTGATGTCCTCGAATTCGATTGACGTCTCAAGCGATGGAGAGAGCGATTGTTTTATATAGGATCCAACCGCGTCTCTAACAGCAGCTCCGCTCACCGTCTGGGCAGAGGCCGCCGCCGCCAATACCACTGAAAACAGAAGAGCCAATAATCCCTCCAAGCCAACGCCTTTCATCTCAATCCCTCCTATTGCTTAAGGTTATTGGCAAGCTGCATCATGCTGTCGGCTGTCTGTACAGCCTTTGAGTTCAGCTCGTAAGCTCTCTCGGCTTCTATCATCTTAACCATCTCGTTCACTATCGATACATTCGATGATTCCAGATATCCCTGCTGGATCGTTCCGAAACCTGTCGTGTTTGCGTCGCCGAGAATCGGAGTCCCTGATGCCGCAGTCTCCGTATAAAGGTTGCTCCCTATGGCATGCAATCCGTCGGGATTGATGAATTTTGCAAGCTCAATCTGACCGAGAGTCACCGGATTCGTCTGTCCCGAGACGGTCGCCTGGACTGTCCCGTCCACACCAACCTGTATTGCAGTAGTGTCCTGCGGAAGTGTGAAGCCCGGCTCGATGAGATAGCCGTTCGAAGTGACGAGATTGCCGTCCGCTGACACCTTGAACGATCCGTCACGAGTATATGCTTCGGAACCGTCGGGCATCCTAACTCTAAAAAACCCATCGCCCTGGATCGCAAAGTCGAGCTGGTTCTGCGTAGGACTAAGATCGCCCTGCCCGAAGTCCCTTGTTGTCGATGACGGAACGGTACCGTCCCCTACCTGAAGCTCGGCGGGCGGCGTCCCTCCCTGTTGATCCGGTATCCCTGTAGCCCGAAGCGTCTCGTACATGAGATCCTGAAATTCGACCCTGGTTGACTTGAATGAAGTCGTATTCACGTTTGCCAGATTATTTGCAATCGCATCCACATTCAGTTGCTGCGCGTACATTCCTGTCGCGGCCGTCTTCAACGCTCTGTCCATGTTTCCCTCCACTTATAAATTCTTATTTTGAAACTTCTCGTTATCAATTTCACATATGTCTTCGTCAATGCTCCGATAACCGTCTTCGAATCACTTTCGGCGGTGACGATGCCGCTGTCGAGTATGCAGTGGAGCCGGCCCCGCGAACTGCTCAACGTCACAAGGATCATACCTGCCCCACCTGGTTTGCATCGCCGAGTGAGGTGTCCTGACTCCTGATGGCTTTCTGTCCCGCTTCGAAATCCTGCTGGAGCTGAATCATCGCAACCATCTCGTCGATGGGGTTTACGTTGGATCCTTCCAGATAGCCCTGGCGGACACTAACGGCAGAAGGGCTTGCATCCTGCAGAGCGGCGCCATCGTTCAAAGAGTATAAATTCGCGCCCGCCTTTGAGATGTCGCTGTAACTCGCCGGCACCGCGATCTTGAGCTGGCCATAGACTTCATTTCCCGCCTTGACGACACCACTGCGATCTACGACAAGCTGGCTTGCCTGAGTTTGCTGTATGTTGCTGATCCTGATAGGGCCGCCAACTCCCATGACGGTTGCGCCGTCCCGTGTCTGAAGCGTTCCGTCGGTTGACAATGTGAACGAACCGTCTCGGGTCAGCCGGATTCCGTTCTGAGTCTGAACCTCGAAGAATCCCTGACCGTCCAGTGCAAGGTCCAGCGGGTTGTTTGTCTGCTGCAAAGTCCCCTGTGAAAAATCGGTGTAAGTCTGGTCTTTCACGTCTTTCTGGGTCGGGTCGACGGTTCCGTCGCGGAGCAGAGTGCTCGCGGAGATCAGCTCGTTTGTGAACGCGTCATCCCTCTTGAAGGCGGTGGTATCAACGTTCGCCAGGTTGTTCGCGATAACCTCCAGCCGTTTCTGAAGAGGAATCAGCCCGAGGGCGCTCGTGTAGATCCCTTTGATCATCGCCGCCCTCCTCCGTTTTGTTGAGCCGCCCTCGAGTTCGCTATCTTGCTCCTTTTCAGTGCGAGGATCAGTTCTAGCTCTCCCTTGCCCATGTTCAGCTGCCGTGCGAGAATATTGAGATCTGATTGTTCACTAACGAGAGCGAATGCTTCTTTGAATTTCGTGCCCGACTGTTTCGCTGCCTGAGAAGCATAGGAGATCGCGAAATTCAGCCGCTCGGATTCCATCCCGTGTGTCCTCGCCATCTCATGAATTGCAGCGCCGGAATCCAGGTTCCCGTCATAGTCGACGTAGTACTTGCCAGCCGGCCTTTCTGCGGTCTTAATTTTCTCCCTGGCGATCTCGTTCAGTATCCTTTCGATTTCCCGCTTGGAAATAGTTTGCGGATGCTTCACGCTCATGCGCTGTGCGGAGTTGACCTTCTCCTTCTGCTCTTTCATCAGGCGCCTGGCACGTATTACCAGAACTATGAGCAGACCGGTCATCGCCAGAATCATGGCAAGCTCCAGGATGAGAACGAAATCCGAGACTCCGAAAATGCGTTCCGCGAAGCTCTGGGTGGCGTTCGATCCGGTGTTCAGTGCGGCGCGGTCCATATCCCGCGATACCAGCGCTCTAATATTGACTGCGGTTGTGTCGGAGAACAAAATCATCAACATGCCGAACATCAGTTTATCCCTCCATTGGTTGGAGCGGCGTTTCCTTTTACCGGAAGTGTAATCGTGAACGTCGTGCCCCTTCCTTCAACGCTGTCCACCTTCATTTCGCCGCCGAATTTTCTCACAATACCTCTAGTTATCGGGAGCCCAAGCCCGGTTCCCTTTCCCACTTCCTTCGTCGTAAAAAACGGCTCGAAGATCTTTGATAGGTTTTCCTTCTTTATGCCTGTGCCGGAATCGGAGAACCTGATATTGATCTTTTCATCAACACATTCTGTCAGAATGACCATCTCCCCACCGTCCGGCATGGCGTCCTTCGCATTTATCAGCAGGTTCAGGAAAG
Organism: uncultured Bacteroidota bacterium; assembly: GCA_964603995.1. Classification (GTDB taxonomy): domain Bacteria; phylum Bacteroidota; class Ignavibacteria; order Kryptoniales; family JAKASW01; genus JAKASW01. Next base: position 49,250 of record CAZRXH010000001.1, read on the forward strand.
CCTGCTGCAAATAGTTCTTGTTGGACTCGAGCGGCGGGACATCGTCGGAAAACCGCAGATCGAACTCTATGCCACGGTTCTTGAACTGATAATCCACAAGCGAAATGATCTCGGTCAGCGCCCAGTTCACATTTACCAGCTCATGCTCCAGCTCCTCCGGAACGCTCCGCGAGAACGAAACAAGTTGTCGGGTGATCTGCGCGATCCGCTGGACCTGGTTCCGGACAATCTCGATGCGGTGCTCAATGTCCTTCCCCTGCTGGAGAAGAGCGATGTGACCGAGAAGAATCTGCAGCGGATTATTGATCTCGTGCGCGATACCACCGGCAAGTTCCCCGAGGGAAGCGAGCTTCGCAGCCTGCAGCATCTGCGCCTGTGATTTCTTGAGCTCTTCTGCAGCATTCATCAGCCTGTCGATGTTGTGAAGATTCTCAATGGCTACCGCAGCCTGGTTCGCCAGAATTCCAAGAAGCATAAGTTCGTGATCGGAGAGCGTCCTGTGAACTTTCTCTGTGTGGATGATATAGACTCCTATCGCCTCATTGCGCAGGACAAGAGGAACCACCACGAAACTCCTGGCACCTGCTTCTCCGACTGAAGTGTTTAGATCCGGAACAACCGTGGTCTTCTTCTGCTCTATTACCCAGTCCAGAATACCTTCTTCCAGTAGATGTTGGGACGCAGTCAGCATGTGGTCCGAACAGGCTGGAAGGAACGGCTTTGCATTCGGCCTGGACTTCTCGACTTCAAATATCATGCTTTCTTCGACCGGAATGACCTGACGCGTAAGCTCGAGGAGCGAATCAAAAACCAACACAGGATCTGTAGCTGTACTTATCGTGTTCCCCAGCCGTTGCATGGCGACTAACTGATCGACTGTTTGCTTTATGTTGGTTTCGGTTTTTTCATGGAAATCTATCTTTGTCTTGAGCATCTGGATGGTGGTTTCAAGCGCACGAATGTAGCTTTCGCGCGTCTCCATAAAGCGCTCTATCACGGCGGCAGCATTTTGCATGTCCAACTGGCCGCTGTCGTTCTGTACTTCCCGTCCTATCATCTCGTCCCTCTTCATCTTCCCCTCCGATAAGCGAATCATATGATGTTTATGAAAGTTCGTTCGAGGTCTTCATGGAGTTTCGTGCCAAATGTATCATAGAAGGCCTGAGTTATCTCCGCCTCGGAGATGTTCAGAATCCTAAGCGCTTCCGGGTCGAAGCTATCGATCTTCTCATAAGAATGTGCCCCCAACCCGAGCTTGTGGCAAAGGTAGTCGACAAAATGAATCAGTGCTGTCAGCTGCGGATTTCTCTCAGCGAGTCCCGGTCGGTGATGGAATTTTATCGACTCGATAAGCTGATCCGGAAGATTCCACCGTTCGGCGAGCCATGCACCTATGTCGCCATGAGTTGCGAATAGAACTGCCTGTTCCATGTCCTGGAAAGTCGATTTCCCATCTGTCACGGCCCTCACAATTTGCGCGTAGTCTTCGTGAAAGTACTGGTGTGTCACCAAGATCCCTATGTCGTGTATGAGTCCGGCGACAAAAGACTCCCCGCTGATCCTGTAGCCAAGCTGCCTCGCCAGAGTACGTGCGGCGATCCCGGTCGCAAGCGAATGTTCCCAGAACTCCTTCGAATTGAAGTACTTGTCCTTCTTCTTCTTGAACGCGCTTATCAGAGAGATGCTGATGAGTATCTCCTTCAGCGAGTCGAAACCCAACACCATGATCGCAAAGTCCAGCGTAGAGATTTTTCTCTGGAATCCGTAAAACGGGGAATTCGCTATCTTGAGCACCTTGGCCGTCAGAACCTGGTCGGCGGAGATGACCTGGGTCAGTTTCGAAATGCTCGTGTTTGGATTATCGATCAGCGAGGCTACTTCGACGGCTATCGTCGGAAGCGCCGGGAGCTGAATTATGTTTTGGACTTTTTCTTTTAAAATCGCATTTTCCATTGGTCCAACCTATTGGTTAAGATTGCGCGTTCTGCCATCTGCTGAAGCACAGAGACTGCGTTCTTGTAATACTCCGCCACCTTCGCTTCATCGTAGCCGAGAACGGTTGCCACCTGTCTTAACTCCAATCCCTCATAAAGCTTCAGGGTGATCACAAGCCTTTCAGTCGCTGGAAGCAGCTTGATGGCGTCTTTGAAAAACCTCTTGAGTGTTCCGTCATCTATTTCGTCTTCCGTCTCTCCGGAAGGTTCGTTGCTGGGCACCTCAGGTCCGGCCCCCGGAACGAAATCGGTGGTGGGTACCTTCACCTTCACCAGCGTGGATGAGCCGTCTATGTACTTCGCTGCGAGCGCCTTTGGAGAAATGCCCAGCTTTTCGATCCCGATCAGCTGAACCGCCGCAACGTCAAACTTGATGGGCTGGTCGGCACATGAATAACCGGTCGACGAAGCGATCCTGCTTGCAACATGGACTATCGCAGTGAGCTCCGGGTTGATCTCCGCATAGGCCGGAGTATGATGGAGCCGGATCGCCTCAACGAGGTATCCCGGAAAACTCCACTTCGACGCAAGCCACGCTCCGACCTCGCTGTGCGTTGTGCCGGCGACCAATACTTCTGCCTGAGACAGCTGCACGCCGTCTTCGCTTACCAATCGCTGTATCTCTTCAAAGTCCTCCCGGAAGTACTTGTAAAATACCAGTGTGCCGATATCGTGCAGAAGGCCTGCCGCGTATGCTTCACCTGGAATCCGGTACTTCACATCTCTCGCGAGCGAGCGTCCTGCCGAAGCAGTATCAATCGCGTGCTTCCAGAACTTCCTTGGATCAAAGTTCTTCACGCCGCTCCCCCTGAAGAGATCGATGAGAGTGAGAGACAGAACGGTCTCACGAAGGGTTTCGAACCCCATCGCCACGATTGCCCACTCGACGGTCGAGATCTTTCTTGCGAAGCCATAGTATGGGGAGTTCGCCGCTCTGAGTATTTTGGTCGCCAGAGGCGGATCTTTCGAAATTATTCTTGCCAATTCCGCCGCACTGCTTTCGGAATCGCTCGCGAGGCGCATCACTTCAAGCGCGGTCGTCGGAAATGTCGGCAAGTCTCTTATAGATGTCAATTTTTCAGTCAATTGTCCGACCCCTATCATGATTCAACAGCCTTTCTCAGCTGCTCTTTCAGTTTTGAAATCACTTCCGAATGTATCTGGGAGACTCTGGATTCACTGATCCCAAGAGTTTTCCCTATTTCTTTGAAAGTGAGCTCTTCATAGTAGTAGAGCGTAATAACCATTCTCTCCCTTTCAGGAAGCGATTTGAGGATTTTGACAAGCTGTTCTTTGAGCTCCTCGTCTTCGAATTGTTCAATTACCTCGCTGTCGCTCCCGATTACATCCTCGAGAGTCATGTCCTCGCCGATTGTCTTAGTCAAAGACACCGCTTCGGCGTTCGCGAGATATCCTTTGATCTGTTCAAATTCACCTATGCTCATGTTGATGGCGCGGGTGTATTTTTCGCCGTTGATGCTGTCCATGTTGAGTTCGCTCAGGGACTTGGAGGCTTTCTTATATTTGTCCCGCACCGATCTCGGAAGCCAGTCCACCTTCCTTATCTCGTCAAGCATGACACCTCGGATCCTCTGAGACGCGAACGTTTCAAATTTCACGCCCCGGTAGGGGTCGAACCTTTCTATGGCTTCGACCAGCCCGATTATTCCTATGCTTATCAGGTCATCGTTGTTGAAGATGCACTTGGACGGGAGGTTAATCGCACGCGCCGCGAACTTGACGAGATTCAAATAGGAAAGCACAAGCTCTTTCTTCAGCGTCGTGGTCTTATGCTTGGAGTATTTCTTCCAGAGCTCTTGAGTAGTCATGCCTGCATCCCGACTTTCTTCTCCTGCAGCGGCGCGTTCTGCACGCGCTCATCGGCAGCGGAGACTTTCATTGTTTCTGATCTGTTCTTCTGGAGAGTTAGGAAAAACATAAACAACATCGTAAGGACAAGGATAATGATGGCCACACCGAACGCGAGCATGAAGGACCTTACTATCGCGTCCACGACGTCAAACCCATTTGAAGCGAAATAGACAACTCCCAGAAAGAATATCAACATGGGTATTTTTATTCCTAGCTTGTCCATTACTTTTTCTTTCCAAAAGATCCTTTAGATAGAATTCTGTCTGCGATAGTCTTCATCGCCTGTGACGATGGCGAATCCGGAAACTCCTGCATGAGCGGTGACTGGACACTTACCGCCTTTTCGACCGAAGAATCCGAAGGGATGAAACCCGCATAATCTATCTTCATACTGAGAAAATGCTCGCTCACCAGGTCGAACTTTGTCTTGACTTCTTCAGCCTGCGCCGCGTCCTGTGCTCTGTTGATGAGAAGCTTCAAGTCAGCGCTGGAATCTATTCTCTTGATCGCCTTCACAAGTACATAAGCGTCCATGACCGCCGTCGGCTCGGGTGTCGACACAACCAGCACCTCGTCGGAGAGAAGCGCAAGGGAAATGGATTCCTGAACGATTCCGGCCGCCGTATCGATGACGATATAATGGAACGCCGGTTCGGCAAGCCTTACTTCACGGAAGAATGTTGCTGCGTCTCCGGAACTCAGCCTCTTCAGCTTTCCGTCTGAGGAGCCTGCGAGCAGGAAGGCATTCCGTGATATCTCGGCGACTGCATCCCCGAGCCTCACGGAGCCATCGATGACGTCGAACAACCTGTGCGAAGGCGACACACCTGAAAGAATATCAAGGTTGGAAAGATTTACGTTGCCGTCTACGATAAGGACCCGGGCACCGTCGCGTGCCAGTGCTAATCCGAGATTCAGGGCTATGTTGCTCTTTCCGACGCCGCCCTTTCCGCTGATCACCGTTATCTTGTGCGGTTGTGCTCCCAATGGAACGACCGTAGTTTGTGCGTTCACTACTTCTCTCAATCTCACTGCTTGATCAAACATTCGCCTCGGCTCCGACTTTGTAAATCATTCTCGAGAGTTTGTCTCCAGATGCCGGTTCTATATCATCCGGCACGCTCTGTCCGTCGGTCACGAAAGAAAACGGAAGCCTCGAATCGTGCGCAAGGCTGAGGAGCATCCCGAGCGAAACCGCCTCGTCGATTTTTGTAACGATCAGCCTGTTGGGTTTCAGGCTCTTGAATTTCTTGTATATGTCACGGACGGTACTGAGCGAGAAGTTTGCGCTCAAAACCAGGTGGACCTCATTAGGATCCGCAGCGTCGATGAACCTGCCGAGCTCCATGATCTTGTCCGCACTTCGCTGGCTCCTGCCAACCGTGTCGATGTAGATGGTGTCATAAGTTGAATACTTTTTGATCGCAGCTATCATCTCGTCAGGCGTGTACACCACGGATAACGGGATCGAGGCTATGTCGGCAAATGCCTTCAACTGGTCTATCGCGCCGATCCTGTATGTGTCCGCAGTGATCAGGGCAACATTCTCTCCTTTCAGGAGCTTCCCTATCGAGGCTAGCTTTGCCACTGTCGTGGTTTTGCCGACACCGGTAGGCCCTACCAGTGCGATTACATATCCCTTTCTTCCGAGCTTGCGGACCGGAGCATCAGGAAGCCGATGCGCTATGGAGTTCAATATGAAGCTATCGACCGCAAGCTGGTTCTCAATTTCGTCTCCATCGAGTTTGTTGTTACATGCCTGGACTATCTCGAGCGCGAGGTCTTCTTCAACTTCATTTTCAACGAGGGATGTGTACACATTCTTGAGAGTTTCAGAAAGTACGGGCATCTTGAAGTGTTTGATGTGCTGGGCAATCTCACCCAGTGCGCTTTTCACTTCCGAAATCTCCTGTTTGAGCGCTTCGTTTTCAGCGCTGGAGACCGCCTTTGCGATCGAAACCGTGGTGTCTTTCGGACCTCCCTCAGCTCTGCGCTTCTCTTCGAACTTCGAGGCCATCTGACGAAGGCTCCCCAGCATATCCTCGTTTGCCGCGGTGCCCGGTAGCTGCGGACTGACGACCTTCAGCTTCTGGGCGTTAATCGGCGCTTCATCGTAAGCCGCGGTAACCTCGATATATTCTACGCCGCCTGGCCGAAGGACGCCGCCTTTTGAAATACGACGCGTATTTAGAATCACGGCGTCATCGCCAAATTCCTGCCGCATTTTTTCCGCAGCCTCTTTCGCGGTGGCTCCTACGAACTTTTTTATTCTCATTGTGCTACGATCCTTCCGATAATATCGATCTCAGTCCGCGCCGGCAATTCTGTGTACGACGTGACTGCTACCTGCTGGAAGTTTGTGTGAATAAGTCTATAGAAATACAATCGGACTGTCGCCGAACAAATAACGACTGCGTCATAGCCGAACGACTGTGCATGTTCGATATTTTGCGAGACACTCTTATTGACAGCCCTGGTGACTTCCGGTGAAAGACCAAGAGTGCTCGTAACTTCCTTCTGTGTCTGCAGAGAACTGGCCAGGATTTGCTCTACACTCGGGTCAAGAGCTATCGCGTGGATCACGCCTGAAGGATCGGCAAAGAGAGCCGCTATTGTCTCGGACAGTGCGTGACGCACGTATTCGGTCAGGACTTCGGTGTTCTTGGTTACCTTTGAATAATCAAGCAGAGATTCTATTATCGTCACGAGATCGCGAATCGGTATACGTTCCTTCAGAAGATTCTGAAGTACCTTTTGAAGCGTGCCGAGCGGAAGCACATCCGGATTGATCTCGTCCACAAGAGCCTGGTATTCCTTCTTGAGATTGTCTATGAGCATTTTCACTTCTTGTCTGCTCAGTATCCTGTCCGCATTCCTTTTGAGTGTTTCTCCGAGGTGCGTCGATAGAACCGCAGCAGCTTCTACGACCGTGTATCCGAGAACCTCCGCGTTATCGCGCTGCGATTTCTCAATCCACACTGCGGACAATCCGAAAGTCGGATCGGTCACGACGATTCCCGGTAAATCTCCCTCCTTCATCGAAGGGCTCATGGCAAGGTATCGATCCATATACAACTCCCCGGATGCCACCTGTACTCCGCGTATCTTCACCACATAGTGGCTGGGTTGCAGTTGCAGGTTATCGCGAACGCGTATAGGCGGTACGATTAGTCCAAGTTCCAGGGCAATCTGCTTCCTTAGATTCGTGATCCGTTGGAACAGGTCCCCGCCGGCCTCCTCGTCCACCATCGAGATCAGTCCATATCCGATCTCGACCTCTATCGGATCGACCTGCAGGTACGACTCGACTTTCTCATCTTTCTTTTCCGCCGGAGCGGCCGCTGCTTCTGCCTCTCCCGGCTTCTGGGCTAAAGTCTGGGATCGCATATATCCTGCGGCGGCCATTATGGAGCCGAGAGCGAGGAACGGCACAGTCGGCAACCCTGGGATAATCGCGAAGAAGCCGAGCGTTCCGCCCGCTATGTAGAGAGCCTTCGGCCTGGAGAGGAGTTGGCGTTTCAATTCCACGTCGAGCTGGCCACCGGATGCGCTTCTCGTCACGATCATGCCTGCCGCCGTCGAGATGACGAGTGCAGGTATCTGCGTCACGAGGCCGTCACCGATGGTGAGCAGAGTATATCGGGCGAGGGACTCGGTGAAAGTCATGCCAAGCTGCGCCATCCCGATTATGAACCCGCCTATGATGTTCACGAGAATTATGATCACTCCGGCAATCGCATCGCCCTTGACAAACTTGCTCGCACCGTCCATAGCTCCGAAGAAGTCTGCTTCTCTCTGGAGATTCATCCTGCGTTGTCTCGCCTGTTCCTCCGTGATCAAGCCGGAATTCATGTCGGCGTCGATACTCATCTGTTTTCCCGGCATCGCATCCAGCGTGAATCTCGCGGTTACTTCAGCAATTCTTCCGGAACCTTTGATGATCACGACGAACTGGATAGTTGCCAGGATGATAAATATGATGACGCCCACTACGTAATTCCCCTGGACAACGAAGGAACCAAACGCGTGGATGACTTCGCCAGCATATCCCTGGCTGAGTATCAATCTTGCGGACGCAACGTTAAGCGAAAGCCTGAAGAGAGTCAGAATCAGGAGTAAGCCCGGAAAGGCGGAGAGCTCAAGCGGGCTGGTGACATACATAGCCACCATCAGAAGGACTATCGAGAAGGTAATGTTCGCCGAAATAAGAATATCGAGCATGAAAGGAGGCAGCGGCACTATCATCAACGACAGGATAAGGAGGACCACCCCCGCCAGGATGAGGTCGGTGTTGCTGCCAACCAGCTTGAACGCTCTGCTATTCGATATTCTCTCTACCGTCGTTGCCATATCAGTTTCTGCCGTAACCGCGTTTTAACTTCTTCATCTGAAAGATATATGCAAGTATCTGGGCGACTGCCTTGAACAGATCCGGCGGGATCTGCTCGTCCACTTCCACAGTCTTATAGAGGAGCTGTGCGAGAGGCTTGTCTTCCACGATGGGGATATTATGCTCAGCTGCAATTTCTTTTATTTTCTTCGCGATAAGGTCCTTGCCTTTCGCGAGGACTTTCGGCGCCGCCATCGTGTTGGGATCGTATTGAAGTGCGACTGCGTAGTGAGTCGGGTTCGTCACGACCACGTCTGCCTTCGGCACATTCGTCATCATTCTCATCTTGTGCCGCTTTATCATCTCACGACGGATTCTCCGTTTGACAAGCGGATCGCCTTCTTCCTGCTTCTGTTCTTCCTTGATCTCCTGCTTCGTCATCCGCGTGTCGCGCTCGAATTTCCTCCGCTGCACGTAGTAGTCAATGAGAGCAAGAACTACAAACGCAGACGACACCTGGATGCTGATTGAAAACGCGCCCGAACCCATCGAAGCCATGATATCGTTCGGAGAGCTGTCGATGAGTTGTACCGACCTCTCGATGAGTCCTTCTACGGCAACGTAACCGATTGTTCCAACGAGGGTTACTTTGAAAATACTCTTGGCAAGCTCCATCATCGCCTGCTGCGAGAAACCCAGCTTCTTTATGCCTTTCAGTGGATTCAATCCTCCAACATTCGGCGTCAGGGGCTGAAGCGTGAAGAGGAGACCGAACTGCGCCACATTTGAAATGATGCCGATCGCCATGATGACCACGAGGATCGGGGTGACTATCACCAGAAACCGATATGTGATCGTACCGGCTAAGCTGGCTATATTCGTCTCGGTCAACTCCGTCCCGAAGGAAAGGGAGAGATATTCTTTCATCACAGCTGATATCTGGCTCACGAATTCTCCGCCGAGCATGTAGAGCGCAATGGTACCTCCGAAGAGGACAGCCGCTGATGTGACTTCCATGCTCTTTGCAACTTTGCCTTTCCTCCTAAGTTCGCCTCGTCGCTTAGGGGTGGCTGCTTCAGTCCGTTCTTCAAAACTCTGCTCAGCCATTTTACATCAGCCTCAGCAGCTGTACGGTTTGAGCTTCAAAAGCTTCCAGGAGCTTGCCGAATACAAGGACAAAGAACGGAAGCGATGCGATCAGCAGTATCAGACCGACACCGATAGTCAGCGGCATTCCGAGGAAGAACACGTTTACCTGCGGAACCATCTTCGCGATTATGCCGAGCAGCACATCGGTCAGGAATAGAGAGACGATGACCGGCGCGCCGATTTTTATCGCTGCCACGAACACCATCCCGGTAAGATGGACAAACAAGTTCACTGCCGAACCGGTCAGCTTAAGCCCGGAAATGGGAACCGAGTCGTAGCTCATCCGCAGCGCTTCTAGAATGAAAAGGTGTCCGTTCATTATCAGGAAAATGAAGATCGCAACGACGGATTCGAACTGGCCGATCACGGGAACATCCACGCCGCTCTGAGGGTCTATCAGGGAGGATATCGACAATCCCATTTCGATCCCGAACAACTCACCGGCGTAGTTCACCGCGTAAAAGAGTATGCCCATCGTGAAACCGATCGCCGACCCGACGATCACTTCCTGGATCGCGAGGAGAACGAGCGAGCCGAGGTCCATCGAGATGGAGCCGGTGCTTGCTGCTATCAGCGGGAAGATCGCGAATGCCACTGCCGCTCCCGCCCATATCTTCATCTGTGCGGGAATCGACTGGTGTCCGTACAGGGGAGCCGTTGAAAACACGGACAGCGTCCTGATGAGGACGAGCATGAATATCACGAATTTTTCCGCGTAGAAAGTCATTTTACTTGAGATTCGGAATTACGTTAAAAATGTGCTGTGTGAATTGGAACATCTTCTGCATCATGAAAGGAAGCAGGAGAATGGTGACGACTCCGACGGCAATTATCTTTGGCACGAACGAGAGAGTCATTTCATTGATCGACGTCGCGGCCTGGAAGATAGAGATGAGCAGACCGACAACGATGGAAACAATCAGCGCCGGTGCCGACACGATAAAGACGGTGTAAAACGCGTCTCTCGCTATGCCTATTACAAAAGCTTCAGTCATTTTTCCCTCAGTGAAAACTCTGGACAAGTGAGCCGACGAGCAGGTACCACCCGTCGACAAGGACAAAAAGGAGTATCTTCATCGGAAGCGAGATCATCATTGGCGGAAGCATCATCATCCCCATGGACATCAGGATACTTGCCACTATCATGTCTATCATCATGAAGGGGACGAACACCAGGAACCCGATCTCGAAACCGATTCGCATCTCGCTGATTGCAAACGCCGGGACGATCACATAAGTCGGTATATCGTCCGGAGTATTTGGGCGGTTCAGGTGGGCAAGGTGTACCATCATTGCGAGATCTTTCTCGCGAGTCTGTCTCAACATGAAATCCCTGATCGGCTTGACACCCACATTGTACGCGGAATCAAGCGTGATCTTGTTCTGCATGTACGGCTGAAATGCCGTCTCGTTAACCTTGCTCCACGTGGGAGCCATTATGAAAAATGTCAGGAAGAGCGCAAGTCCGACAAGCAGCTGCGTCGGCGGCATCGTCTGGGTGCCGAGTGCCTGCCTGATGAAATAGAGAGCTATGATTATGCGTGGAAAGGCCGTTGTCATTATGAGTATGGCCGGAGCCAGGCTCAGGATAGTCATGAAGAAGAGTATCTGGAGAGTTACCGCGACATCCTGCGGATTCGAGGCCTTGTCGATCCCAAACGTGACCCTCGGGATCGGAACGGAAGACTGTGCATGAACAGCCGGGACAACTGCAAAGAAACACGCCAATATCAAGCTGATTATCAGAATCTTCTTCATTTCTGGGTGAAGCCTTTCAAGATATCTGTGAATCCTTTCATGCGCGATTTCTCGCCGGATGATTCAAGCTGCCGCAGAACTTCGTCATCCGTAATTTCTCCGAGCGAAGCAATCGAATTGTCGCTCACTCCCACGAGCATCACCTTGTTGAAAACCCTGACGAGGTAGATTGATTTCTTGGGCTGAAGGCTCATGGATGACAGGACCCTCATGTTATCATTGGCGAACCGGGGCTTGGCGTAGAAGTACCTGCGGACCACCAACATAAGCCCGAACATCAACCCGACGATCAGGAGCATTGTGAGGGATGCCTTTACGATCAACCAATCCATTACTTCCTCAGCCCTTTCAAACGCTCAGATGGATCGACCAGGCTCGTTATGCGAATGCCGAAGTGCTTATCGACGACAACAACTTCACCTTCCGCCATCTTTCTTCCGTTAACCAGGATATCGACGGGCTCGCTCACCAGTTTGTCAAACTCGATTATTGAGCCGCGACCAAGCTCCAGAATATCCTTTATCATCATTGTCGTTTTGCCGAGCTCAACACTCACCGACAGGGTGAGATCCAACAGAAGCTCAAGTTTGTTGTCTTTATCCTCCGCCCTTGATTCAGTCTCGGTAAGGTTCTCAAACGCAGGATCCTGAACCTGTCTCTGGGCGGGCTTCTCTACTTCCGCGTTCTGGACTACTTCATCTGCCATTGCTAATCTCCGCTTTGTTCCTCTTCTGTGGCGCTTCTTATGATTTTTATCGCCTTGTGCCCGTCATGTGTCCCGGCCTTCGCAAAAAACTTTGTCCGCGATGCGATTCTCACTGGATGAAGGCTGTCCTTCCTGCTGTCAAGGATTATCACATCTCCCAGCTGCAGCTCCATCAGGTCTCTCAACGTGATATTGGCTTTGCCAAGCATGACACTCACGGGCAATTCAGTGGTTGAAATACTCCTGACTGCCGCTCTGGATTTTGACCTCTGGTTACCGTCTCCGCTCACCATCGGGGCAACGTGCTGCAGGTTCAGGCGTTGTATGATTTCCTCCAGGGAAAACGTGGGGAAGCACAGATTCATGAGATAACTTCCTCCAGCTATCTGGACGTCGAATGAAACGACGAGGACTATTTCGCTTGCGGGAGCTATCTGAAGAAAATCCGCCTCGCTCTCGAACCGATCCAATTTGAACTTCAGGTTGCTTATCGATTTCCATGCTCCCTGAAGATCCTGCAGTGCCTTTTCGATTGTACCTTTGACAAGACTCTTCTCAATCTCCGTGACTGCACGGATCTTGCTCGTAGCCTCCGAACCTCCTCCGCCCAGAAGCCGCTCGACTATCGCAAACACCAGCATCGGGGAAAGCTCCAGGACTCCCCTTCCTTCCGAGGGGTCCATGTCGAAGACGTACAGACAGGTTGGGCTTCCGATAGAGAGCTGGTATTCCGAATAGAAAAGCTGATCCACCGAACTGACCGTGATAGCGACTTGGGCTTGGAGCTTAGAGGCGAGGTAGAAGCCGAACAGTTCAGCGAAAGTCTCGTGAACCGCCTGGAAAATTCGCAACTGGTTCTTAGAAACGCGATTAGGCCTTCGAAAATCAAAACCCTGGATATCACGCACCTCTTCTTTCGGCTGTTGCTGGCCTGCCGGTGAAGCCGCGGTGGGCTCTTTGCCGATTCCCGCAAGAAGGCTATCTATCTCGGATTGCGAAAGGACTTCTGGCATTCTATCGGCTCACTGGATTATGAATTTGCTGAAGTACACGTTCAGCACGGTTCCGGTGGTCAAGTCCTTGTTGATCTGACTCTTGATATCTACCTTGAGGCTATCGCGTGAATTGATGTCGTCAAGTTGGGGAAGGGTCATACTGGTCAGGATGTTTATTATCGCGTCATGGACCTGTACATCACGTTTCTCGAGCTCCTTCACTGTCTCCTCCGAGGTCACTTCCAGACCAATTGTCGTGAGCAGAAATCTCAATCCGTTCGTCCCCGCAGGATTCACGATCAGATCCTTCACTACGTAAACATGGTCGAAATTCGGATCTGTCCCAGGATTCACGGCTGCCTTCACTGCCGGCGTGCTTACGGGCTGAGGCGTTGAATCATTCCCCCCGTGCTTCATGAAGAAACCTATCAGGAAGTAAGCTACTACAAGCTGCGCGACGACCACGGCAAGTATCACAACGAGCTTCTTTGATTTGCTGGCGGGTTTTTCTGCCACTGTCTGCTGAACTGTCTCTGCCATCTTAACTAAGCCTCTTGTTCATTCTTATTGGGTTTCACGATTCTACTAAACTCAAGGACTATGCCGCCGTTAAGCTTCGAATCTGGGCTGTTTTTCAATATTTCGAAAAGAATCGAGATAATTCCTGAACAATATTGGTCAAGTGGATAATATTGTCAGACAAGACAAATCGCGGAGGAACAGCCCCTCACAAAGAGGAGCGAAGTAGAGAGTAAGACAGGACGAGCCGCACCCGGAAGGCGGCACTAGCCCCGTGTGAAGAGGTCAGTTCTCCGGGCTATCCAGGGAGGTCGAGACTGTGGGTGGAATTGGCGAGCTTATTCGCCTCCTGTATTCGACGACTTTGTCTATAATCTCCTCGATCCCCTCCTGGACCCTTATCCTGCGAGTAGTCGTCAGCGTAATTATCGTGTCGTGTGCTTTCTCCATAGTTTCGATCAACTCAGCATTGACGACGATCTCATCACCGTTGATTTGCCTCAAACGTATCATGCGAGTCTCCTTCTATAATGCCTTTCATAAGGACCGGGGGCGCAGGTTCAACTGCACCCCCGTTCTGCTATCTGATTTTCCTATCTCGCAATGTTAACCAAGTCACTGAGCAGTGTGTTGCTCGTTGTAATCACCTGAGCGTTTGCTTCAAACCCGCGTTCTGCTACGATCATATTGGAGAATTCAGTCGCGAGGTCCACGTTCGATTGCTCCAGCGCACCGCTGACGACCTGAGTCGGAATGGCGGTTCCGGCTTCACCGATGATTGCATTCCCGGTGCTGGCAGAAGCGGTGTACAAATTACCGCCTTCGCGGACGAGACCACCGGGATTGTCGAATGTCGCGACCATTACCTCACCAAGCACTCGCGTAGTGCCGTTTGAGAATTGGCCGTTTATCTTTCCATTCTTGTCGATATCGACGCTGTTGAGTATGCCGAGGCCGTAGCCGTCCTGCTGACCGGACACAGTTGTTGAAGCTCCGCTCATCTGTGTCAGCCCCGCAAAATCGCCGGTTGAGCCTGCATTGAGATTCAGGCTTATCAAATTAGCGCTGAGGTTCGCCGAGTCTCCGACCCTTCGCGGATTGATTTGAAGAGTCGTAGATCCGTCATCGAACGTGAATGTGTTGAGAGAACCGTCATTGTTGAACACGGCTGTCCCGGAGCCGCCTCCGGTGATTTGAGCGGGATCGTCGACAGACGCCTTCCAAGTCCACGTATTCGGACGCGTTACATCACGCGTAAAAGCCAGTGTGACGTTGTATTGATCTCCGAGCGAATCATAAATCGTTGTCGAGATATTCTGTTGCACGTCGGTAGCGGCCTGCGTCTGGCTCCAGTTTCCCGGACTACCGCCGAAGACGCCGTTGAACGTAGTAGAGGAGGCATCTGTGATGTCGACGTTCGTGATCGCGTGGGCTGTGCCACCATCACCGTTGATAGTCAGGGCACCGGTCTGAGAATCTATGGTTGCACCTGTGGAATTCGAAATCCCGAATGCACTGCTTGTCTGCTTTGCCAAATCACCATATGTCGAAGTCCCCGTTACGCTATAAGGCAACATCGTTACGGAACTGCCGTTTACCTTTCCGTTTATGTCAATAGTATCACCGGAAGTCACACCCAGATTAGCACCCTGGGCATTCCGCAAATCCGTAAGGAGGTCTGAGGCGGTGGCAACATGGGAGAACTGTTGGGTATCCTGAGTACCACTCGCAGCAAGGGTCACAATACTTGAAAAGCCCATGGCAGCCTGCAAGACCGGGTTAGTGCTGGTTATCTGGAGCGCTTCAGAACCTGTCGTCGCATTCGTGAATGTCACTGCACCCCCCGCTCCGTTTGACGCGAGATTCGTATTGTTATTCAGCGTCTTGAAATCGTAGTTTATCTCACCGATCAGGTCGTTCATTGTGTGGAAATCGCCTTTGCCTACACCGGCGTCGGTTGTGACGTATGTATAGGTTTTCGTCGTTCCACCATATGAAACTGTCAGTGTGGTCGAATCCGGCACCATACCAGTGATCACATGGTTATTGCCTCCACCGCTGTCTGCAGCAAGAAGGCCGTTGACATCGGAGTTTCCGGCATCGACCGCGTACACCGAGTTGGACTCAACAACAGTGCCGAGCGGGGTCTGCGAGGAATCGAGATTCCCAGTCAGCTTGATGTACGATGAGGCCTTGGCGGGAGACTTCTGTCCGAACGGGATAGTGATATCCGAGACGGCCGATCCGACCGACAGGTTTCCCTGCGAGTCGGCGATCTTTCCCTGTACTATGGCGCCTGTCCCAGGATCGACGAGCCTTCCATTCGCGTCAAACTGAAAAGCACCGGCTCGTGTGTAGTACTGGTTACCGTTCAGATTGACGATGAAGAAGCCATCGCCCTGAAGTGCCAGGTCGGTATTCTGGCCGGTTGTTTCCAGATTCCCCTGGCCCATCAGGCTGTCGATGGACTGGACGGTCATTCCGAGTCCGAGTTGAATTGGATTCGTTCCGCCACTCAATGCGGTCGGCCCGCTGCCGTTGCGCAGCACCTGGTCGAAGGCTTCGCTGAAGGTGACGCGCTGGGATTTGTAACCGATCGTATTGATGTTTGCGATGTTGTTTCCGATTGCATCCATCATGATCTGATGGTTTATAAGTCCGGAAACACCAGAGACGAGAGAGCCACTGAAAGGCATAGTATAACCCTCCTATGTTTTTAGCTTTAGCGCTTCAGTCAGTCGGCGCTAAGAGAGGGCTTCTCCGTCAGTGAACGGAGGCCAGCCCTGAATTATTATTTGTTAATTAAAACAGCACTGTCGATGTTCGTGAAAACATTCTGGTTCAGATTCTCGCCGTCAACTGCAGTTACGACAGTGCGATTCTTTACGTTGACGACAAAAGCCACATTCTTCATAATGACAAGCGAATCGCGTGAACCCTTCTGGCTCGCCTGGTCCACCGCGTCAGAGATCTGCTTCACGTCCTCGTTAGAAAGCTGAATGTTCCTGGACTCAAGACGGGTCTGCGCGTGACGGGAAAACTTCAAGCCATCCAGTTCCCCTCTGAGAACTTCTTCGAAGGATTTTCCCTGCGGTGTCTTGAGCTGGGGAGTACTCCTTAACCCGTCGACTCCGCCTATCGGCACAAATGGGATCTTCACGCCGTCGACTTCGCTCATCTTCAGTTTCCTACAACTTCCTGTACGTCAGAGAAATTGATTTCGGAACCGTTTACCAGCAGGGTCGCACCGCTGGAGCTGTATCTGACTCCCTGCACCACACCGAGAACAAACGGTGTAGATGTGACCGCGTTGCCGCTGGAATCGGTTGCGCTTACCTGGAATGTGTAATTGCCCGTCGAGACCGCGTTACCGGAGTCATCTTTGCCGTCCCAGGTGAGGTCCGTCTCGCCACTCAGCTTCGGACCTTCATCTATCGTGCGGACCGTGTTGCCGTTCGCGTCGAGGATCTTCACCTGGACGTCCGCCGCGTTTGAGCTGAGGTTGAAGCCGATCGTCGGCTGGGTAGAGCCGTCATAGCTGATTGTCGATGTGTTCGCCTGCACTTTCTTACCGATAAGCGTCGCGGCCATCGTGTTGCTGATCGACTGGGTCAGCACTGTTTCCGCGTTGGTTTGGTTCTGCACCGCAGAATTCAGTTGAGTCAGCTGCTCGACCGAGCTGAACTGCGCGAGCTGCGCCGCAAGGTCGGTGCTCTGGAGCGGGTTCATCGGGTCCTGGTTCTGCAACTGCGTTACCAGCATCTGAAGAAAATCGTTTTCTCCCAGCGTGGGAGTTGTCGATTGGCTTGAAGCCTGCGTCCCCAACGTCGGACCGCTCGTCGTGACTTGATTTAGCTGCATGTTTCCTCCTATACCTTTACTTCCATCGTGTTATATCCAAAACTTCTGGTTGCCTCCACCGTCTCGGTGGCAGCAGCATTCACATAGAATTTTGACTGCTGTTTCTTTGCCTGGTATTGTGGATGCCTGTTCTGAGAATCGCCGTTGGAAAGATTCACAGAAAGATGGGTAAGAGAAATTCCGTTCGTCTGCAGGGCCTGCTTCATTTGCGGTATCGACGATTCAAGGTACACTCTTGCGTCCGGCGTCTTCACATTGAATTCAGCGCTAATCTTCCCTGCATCGCTCGAAACTCTGAGCACCACCGTCCCGAGATCCTCCGGCTGGAGTTTCATGTTTACAACCGTCTTGCCCTCCTGCGTCATCACATTTACTTCCTTCACGATGTTTTGAGCTATCAGGCTGATGTCGGGCTTCGTGTCAGGAACCGGCGAGTTCTGTGCTGCGGCTGAGAGAGTCTGTCTGAAAGACACGTTGGTTTTGCTGCTGTCGGCCGAGTTCGCGTATGTCTGCGCTGCAGACTGTTTCAGGAGATCCGGAAGATTGGTTCCCGAATCTGAAGAATTCTGTTTATCCTGGTTCAGTTGCGACCCTGTAACATGGGCATCTTGACTGGCCATGACTGAGTTGAGGTGATTGACAGTCTGGTTGCCACCGTTTGTTGTCGATTTGTCCTGAGTTGTGTTTGTGTCGGTCAGCGGGACAGCTGAAACAGTCGGATTGCTGACCGGATTAATGCTCGCGTTATTAAGCGAAGAGACTTGAGCGACATTGACAGTGGGGTTCGCCGTGCTGGTTTTCGGAGCAGAAGCAACTACGGCGTTGGTATCAAGCGGAATACCAGGGACCTGCTGCGAGGTTGGGTTTGTCGTCACAACGCTCGCTGATTGAATCTGTGGAACTTGGGCAGCATTGACAGCGATGCGCTGTGTGCCGACCTTAGAAGCCTGCGCGACAATAACATTCACATCCTGAATAGGAGCCGCAGGTTGCTGAATCGCTGCGCTCGGCGTCGCAACGCCGGTCGGTTGAACCTGCGGAGTCTGCTGCTTCGAAGCCACGACAGCTG
>CAZRXH010000001.1:67602-111853 GCA_964603995.1 uncultured Bacteroidota bacterium
GCAACGCCGGTCGGTTGAACCTGCGGAGTCTGCTGCTTCGAAGCCACGACAGCTGAATTGTCTTTCAATTGTTGTAGGAGATCCGCGACGGGTTTGCCGTTTCCGTTTTCTATTTGCTCAAGGAGACCGTTCAACTCTTTCACAGCTTTCGGATCGGGGTTTGGCCCTGTTGCGGCCGAAAGAAGCTTCATCAAGTCGGCGTTGGCTGCGGAATCTGTATTGATATTTTCGGAATTCGTTGGAGTGACCGAAACACTTCCGTCTGCATTGCTGGGCTGCGCAGCGGCTTTCGTCATAAGCGACGATATCGCTCCGGAAGATGACATCACATTCGTATCAAGAAGAGCAGATATTTGCTGCTCTATCTTTGACTGAATACTGGAAGGTATCTCCGCTGTGGGAGGTTGAGTCCCGGTGGCGACGGCAGTCGCGTTTTGTGATATGTTGAGAATCTGGGGCAGGGGTATAAACGGAACCCCGGCAACCATAAACGTTGTTGGCTTCTGCGCCTGAGTCTTCGTCGCCTGGCCCTGTTTGGGCTGCTGGTTATCCGAAGACATGATTTCGAGCAGTTGCTGCTCAACACTTGCAATAGTGGTGTTCCCACCGTGAGTATTGGAACCGGATGAACTCTGCGAATTGGAGCCAGCCTGACTTGCCGTTGTGACGGGTGTCTGCTGATTCTCTGTGCTTGCCGGCTGAACGCCATTTCCCAGGAGTGAAGCGAGCATATTAAGCAGAACGTTGAACTCCTGTCCCACTGTCGCGGCATTCCCGGCGGAAGGCTGGGTCTGACCGGGGAGAACGGAGGCGGAGCCTGCGTTGCTCAATATTTGAATCACAGAGTTCATTGGGAGGATCGTAAGCTCATCATTAGTTTCGCGGCTCTGACGGGGTCAAGCTGGCCAAGTATCTTACCCGCCTGCTTTTTCTGGACGCTTGATAAGATGAAAATTATGTCCCTGTCATCAAGGCTATTCATGATCTTCGCTGCGGCGGACGGATCCATATCGTTGTACGCCGACGCGAGGTCTTTCCGGCGTTGACTCTTCCAGGAATCCACCTGGCTTTGTAGTTCCGTTACCATGGTATTAGCATCGGAATATTTTTGTCTAAGTTGAGTGACGGTGCTGTCGAGCTGATGAATGGAATCGTCTTTGGCAGCGATCGAATCATTCTTGACCGCAAGCATGGTTTTGAGTGTGTTAATTGTCTCGTTGACACCCCTCGTCGAATCGCTCGAGCCGCCGTTACCGTCAAGGCCCATGAGGCCGGGTGCCGCAGACGCCAGTCGTTTCGGATGTTCTTTGCTCGTTGTCTGAGCTTCCGAATTTCCGAACATCCACGGATATCTTTCGGACAGGAAATACATTCCGCCCGCGATAACCGAGAAGGTTACCGAAAACCCGAGCGCGTATGCGACCACTGTTTTCATTTCTAACCACTCATTCTCTGAGCAAGGGCATCTATCAACACCTGCTCCTTCTTGTCAAGGTCTTTCCTGTATTCTTCCAGCTGCTTTTCTTTCAAATGTTCTATGGCTTCTTTGTCTTTCTTCACATCAAGGACTTCGTCTATCTTCTTCGTTTCCGACTGCGCCAGAACAGCTATTTTTGAATTCCCAAAATGTATCTCGTCGGAAATCTTGCGAATGTAATCCTGATGAATAGCGATATCGGCAGCCCTCACCTTTCCCTCGAGCGGTGATGAGGAGACAAGCTTCTCTCGCTCAACCTGTAAATCATCGAGATGAGCCTGCTCCTGAAGAATCTTCCTCTTTATCATCGCAAGCTCCCGTTCCATCTTCTTTTCCTGTATTTCCTTGACTTTAATTACCGATTGCAGCCTGAATTTGAATTTCGCCATTCCGCATCAACATTAGTTTTTTGTTAGTTCAACCAGTTTGCTTACCGCATCGTTAAGCACGGAGACCTCTTCCATTCCCTGCCTCAGAAACGCCCTGATCGGCTCGATCATCGCCACTGACCTGTCGATCTTCTGGCTGCTTCCCTTCACGTAGGCACCGATGTTAATGAGATCCTCCGCCTCCCGGTAAGTCGCCAATAAGTCCAGCAAATATCCAGCTGCCCTCCGGTGCTCATGAGTCGTGACATCGGGCATAACCCGTGACACGCTTTCAAGAACATCTACAGCCGGATAGTGCCCCGATGAGGCTAGCTTCCTTGATAAAACAATATGTCCGTCGAGAATAGATCTCGCTGCATCCGCGATTGGTTCGTTCATGTCGTCTCCCTCGACCAGCACGGTGTACAGGCCAGTAATACTCCCGTTCTTGGCATTCCCCGCTCGTTCCAGGAGGCGCGGCAGCAGCGCGAATACACTCGGCGTATATCCCTTCGTCGTTGGGGGCTCGCCGATTGTCAGTCCGACTTCTCTTTGCGCCATTGCGACGCGAGTCACCGAATCCATCATCAACAGGACATCAAGCCCTTTATCACGATAATACTCAGCGATTGTAGTAGCTATCAAAGAAGATTTTACACGTATCAAAGAGGCCTGGTCGCTGGTCGCCACCACGAGGACACTCTTTTTCAAACCTTCTTCGCCGAGTTCCTTTTCAATAAAATCTCTGACTTCTCTTCCTCGTTCGCCCACCAGAGCGATCACATTCACGTCCGCACTGGAGTTTCTGGCAATCATCCCGAGGGTAACGCTCTTGCCGACGCCGCTCCCGGCGAATATGCCCATCCTCTGACCTTTTCCGATGGTCAGGAGGGCATCGATCGAACGGATCCCGCTCGAAATCGGCTTCGTTATTCTTTTCCTCTCCAGCGGGTTTGGGGGCGCGCTGTAGATTGATCTTGCCTCTTCAAAATCTACGGGACCGAGGCCATCCATCGGCCTTCCCAGACCATCGAGAACTCGCCCGAGTAAATCCATTCCGACGCCGACAGAAAAGCTCTTGCCACTTGCCACAATCTCACTGCCCGGACTTATACTGGACGCACTGCCAAGAACCATTGAAAGCACTCTGTTGCTGCGAAATCCGACAACTTCGGACAGACAGATCTCTTCGCCATCCCGAGATTTGATACTGCAGACTTCCCCAAGCGAGGATGTCGGTCCGACAGATTCAATCACCAACCCGATCACTTCGGACACCCTGCCGTTTACTTTCACAAGTTCAAGTCTGTCCAGTTGATCGATATATTTCTCGATGTGCTCCAAGACTGCACTCATTATTTGATCAGGCCCGCCAAAGCTTCTTCGATTATGTCAAACTGAGTTGAGACCCGTGCGTCTATGTTGCCAAGTTCACTCTCGATGATACATCCTCCACGCTCAACCTTGTTGTCCGCCTCTATCACAATTTCTTTCACAGAGTCGGCATAGGCGCTCAACTCGTTCCTATGCCCTCTGATATATTCTTCATCGGAAGGATTCACGTGTATCTTTATTTTCTCGACACCGATTATTTTCCTGATAGCTTCGCGGGACCTGGCGAGGACAGCGCCCTCATCGATTTCGATTTCACGCGCCACCACTCTCCTTGCGATCGCCAGAGCCAGGGTCACGATGGCCTCGTCGAAATCCCGGTCATATCGCTCGATCTCCAATTCAAATTCTCTCACCAGTGAAGTAAAAGCGGCGACGACCTCCTGAACTTTCCTTTCGTATTCCGCCTGAAGCACCCTGGTCACCTCGGCCTTCCCTGCTTCGAAACCCTGCTCGTAAGCCTCGGTTATGGCCTTCTTGGCCGCATCCTCGATGTCATACTCGGCAGGGCGTTCCATCACCAGACCGCGCGAGGGATTCTCTTCTCCGACAATCTCGTCGACATCTACCTTCACCTCGTTCTTCTTGTCCGCCTCGATCTCTTCCAGGATGCTCTTGTAATCCAGAATCTTGATCCTGTCGGACAGCGAATGAAGTTTGATGACGTTCGGCTTGCCGCCGCGAGACGGATCTTTAGACAAAGACATCCTCCGGGCTTCCTCTGCCTCCTACTACGATCTCCTCGTTTTCTTCAAGTTGACGTATGACCTCGATGATCCTCGTCTGCGCCGCTTCGACATCGCGCAGCCTGACCGGTCCCATGAACTGAAGCTCTTCCTTAATCATATCAGTCGCGCGCTCAGACATGTTCGAGTAAATCTTCTGTTTGAGTTTTTCGTCCGCGATTTTGAGCGCGAGCGTGAGATCCTTCTTGTCGACTTCGCGCAGTATCCTCTGGACGCTGCGGTCGTCAATGTAGAGCATGTCTTCGAACATGAACATCAGGCGCTTCACTTCGGCAGCAACCTGTGGATCGCGCTGCTCGAGTGCGTTCATAAGGAATTTTGCCTGCACCACGCCTACCTTGTTCAGGATGGCCGCCATTGCTCTCGCACCGCCCGTCAAAGTGCTGTTCTCGTTTATCACCTCATCGGCCACTTCGTCAACAACGGTTTCGATCTCTCCGACGAGACTCGGCGCCACTCTGCCCAGAGTGGTAATCCGGAACGCAACGTCAGCCCGAAGCTCCTCGGAAAACGCCTCAAGTACTTCCGCTGCCAGTTCCGACGCGAGATGGCTGAGTATCAAAGCTATTGTCTGAGGGTGTTCCTTCTGGAGGAAGTTGGCCAGCTGACGAGGCTCAGCCTTCTTGAAAATTGAGAATCCCTTGACCGTAGTCAGTTCCTTCACCTTCTCAATTATTTCACCAGCCTTCACAGAACCGAGCGCTTTCTCGAGGACCGATTGCGCGTAGTCGATACCACCCTTGACTATGTACTCCTGAGCAAGAGTAAGCTGCTCGAATTCCTCCATGACCTTGTTGATTACGGTCGAATGAACTCCCTGCATGTTCGAGATGTCGACCGTAAGCCTCTCTATCTCGCTCTGGTCCAGCAGCTTGAAAATGTGGGCTGCGCTCTCGACATCAAGCGCTATCATCAGGACCGCAGCCTTTTGCCTCCCGGTCAGCTGTTCGTACGTTAATTGTCGGGCGATCTCTTTTGCCATTAGTCAGCGCCCTCCGTGAGCCAGACCTTCAACAGCTTTGCTGCATCTACCGGCTTGCTCTGAATATAGCCGCTGACATCCTCCCTGATCTTCTGGGCTCTCAACGTCTCCTCCGAGTACTCAGCAGCCTGTATAGTCTGAACGGTGTTCATGATCTCATCGAGTTTGGCCTGTGGCTTGGCGCCGGTCGCCAGAGTGTTCCTCGGCTGGGGAGCCGTTACGACAGGCGGTGCAAGCTCGCTTCCCTTCCTGCGCATTTTCCCGAATATCGACAGAAAGACGACAACAGCTCCGATCATTGCGCCGAGGATGGCGATCTTGTCCGCATAATCCTGAATCCGAAAACCGGTCTTCCCTTTGACCATGTACGCCTGGTCGCCGTTTTCGAAAGGAATGTTAACCAGCGATACGTCGTCGCCCCTTGTCGGATCGAATCCAACTGCAGTCTTCACAATACTGGTCAGCTGGTTTATCTCCTGCTGGCTTCTCGGAGTGTATTCCACTGTCTGCTCGCCCCCCTTGTCGATGGCGGTGTACTTGCCGTTTACAAGAACTGCGACAGATAGTTTCTTCACACCTCCGATGGTACCGACTATCTTCTCTACCGTCTTTCCAACATCGTAGTTAGTCACAGTATTCGTCTGCCCGGAGCCATTATTAGAGGTATCCCCCGGCACCGGCGCATGCTGTTGCATGGTTTGCTCGCTCAGCACAACAGAGTTTGGATCGTATTGCTCGGTCGTCTTTTCTACCTGACTGAAATCGAGTGAGGCATTCACTCTCACAATTGCGTTGCCTGGTCCGAGTACGGCGTCGAGCATGGTCTGCGCCTTGTTCGCCAGATAATTTTCAACCTTACTCTGAAGGTCGTACTGTGCGGAGGTGAGAGCATCTATCCCGCTTGTTTTCTGCGAAAGGAGATTTCCCCTCGCATCAACTATCGTCACGTCGCTGGCATGGAGTCCTTCGACACTGGCCGCGACCAGCCGCTGCACACCGTTGATCTCACCGGGGCTAAGTTGTGCCCCTTCTTTGAGTTTCAGGAAAACAGATGCGGTGGTTTTCTGCTGCTGACTCTCAAAGAGTGCTTTCTCAGGGATGACTATATGAACACTCGCCGCCTGGACCTCATCGAGTTGGAGGATCGTTTTTTCAAGCTCACCTTCCAGAGCTCTTTTATAATTCACTTTCTGCGTGAAATCAGTCATCCCGAAAGAAGGCTTGTCAAAGATTTCGTAGCCCACGACGCTCGACTTGGGAAGGCCCTGGCCTGCCATCTGAAGCCGGAGCTCATAGACTTTGTCTTTCGGGACAAGAATCGCCTTCCCGGCGTCTCCCAGTTCATACGGAACGGATGCCTGCTTGAGCTTGTCGATTATCTTCGAGGCATCCTCCGCCTCCAGGTTTGAGAAGAGAACTCCGAAAGTGGGCTTGTTCGCCCAGGTTACCAGCATGATTACGGCAATTATCGACACTACGACAGAAGCCGCTATTCCTACTTTCTGTTTCAACGTCAGCTTCTTCATGAGCGAAGACAGCTGAGAAGAATACGCCGTCATTGGACTTGCCATTTGTCAGCAGCTCACATCTGCATTTGCATTATCTGCTTGTAGGCATCAAGCATCTTGTTACGGATCTGCAGGAGCATATCGAAACTGACCTTGGCTTTCTCCATGGCAACCATCACGTCGTGTACATCGGTGGTCTGGCCCGAAGCCATCTTGTCGATCGCGTCGTTGGCCTTGTTCTGCAAATCATTCACGTTATTCACAAAACCGCTGAGCGTGTCAGAGAAACTCTGCGTTGCATCATCTGCACTCTTGCCCACCGATATATCTGGGGATATCCTGCCCAAAGCTGATTGAATGTCACCGACCTGCATGCTACGCCTTTCGATTTACTATTTGTCCGAGTTCCACCGAAGAATGAATGCCATTCGGCGAATACGTTGTATGTGAATTGATTTGCGAAGACGAATCCGGAAACAGCTTTGCAAAAAACGCCCGCTCAGCGCTCGTCAGACCATTTTGAGTAGAAGTCGTCCCTGCAGACGCGTGCAACTTCTGCTCGGGTGCGGAAATCTTCGATGTTTTCGCCGGTTCTCTCTGAGAGATTGGCGAGTAGCCTAAGTTCGAAATAGAATCAACTTTCATGTTCCCCTCAAATGTCGATTGAGTCTTTTATAATATTCTTGGAAGCCTGGATGGCGGTGACGTTCGCCTCATACGACCGCGTCGTCGTGATCATATCCACCATTTCCGTGACCACGTTGATATTAGGCTCGGTCACATAGCCGTTCGCGTTCGCGTTGGGATTTGTCGGATCGTAAACCGTCTTGACGGCCGTCGGATCCTGGACCACCTTGCCAGTCACTTCCTTCACAGTGTAATCGGGTATGGTAAGCTGCTGGGGAAACTCCATGTGACCGGGATTTGAGGTCTCGAGAGGAATAAACTGGTTGCCGAGCTCCTGGTTAAAGGAAATCGCCTTACCGGGCGACGCTTGCACATCTTCCCGTTGGTAGGGTTTGCCGTCAGGTCCGATAGAATTCATATTCGCGAGATTGCTGGCAATCGCATTCATCTTCTTGCGTTGCAAAGCAAGACCGGATGCGCTGACGTCAATCGCAGAAAACATGTCTCCAATCTTCATTGTCAGGCTCCATTCACACTTTTGTCGATCAGACCAAATGTGTCGCTCATCAGCCGGGCCGCCAGCTTGAACTGAAGCTGGTTCTTGGCGAGTTCCGCCATTTCCTGGTCGATATCGACGTTGTTTGCCCCGCTGTCAAGCGAGTTGGTCCTGTCTATCTGAATCGATGGCTCTACCTGCTCCACGTTCTGGCTGAGCTGCACATCATTTGTTGAATTGGCAATTGCGTTCGAAAGCTCACCCTGAAAACTGACATCGACTCTTCTGTAGCCAGGCGTCGCAATGTTCGCGATGTTATTTGCTATCGCCTTGTTGCGGACGGCAAAGAGGTCGAGCTCCTTCTGAAGAAGAGGAACTCTGCTCCTATCAAAGAAGTCTATTTTCATCGTCACACTCCGAGATAATTCATCATTGAATCGTCGTCGGCCTCTCCAGTCATATCATCGGCACTCCGGACACTCTCAACCAGCATCGCGACAGATGAAGCAGCAGCAACAAGCACAAGCAACAATAAAAGTTTTTTCATTCCAACGCTCCTTTGCTCTCCGTAATTGATTCAACGTCTGTGCCGATAGAAAAGCGTAAAAACGTTCGAAAAATCGAGGTGCACACGGACTACTTGCTCAATATTCTCCATGAGTTGTTTATTATTCACCAATACCCCCCGACGACACCCTTCACGATTTCGAACAACGATCAAGAGCGACCGCAACTGGATTGCTGACACCTTACAGATATGGTGATGGAGCAGAACATTTGTCAGGGGCAGTTCCGGAGAGCATGGCGACTATTGTTCAACCTCATGGCTAATATTCGTCTTACCGCAAAAAAGTTCTGGACACTCTATAGAAAACTGCAGGAATTCCGAAGTAACAATGTGGCACACCAGTTGTGACCCATGTGTCACGAGAAACTATGAAAACAATACTGATACATGGAGACGACCCGGAGCTCACGAGTGCATGGGCCAGCTATCTTTCACAGGACGGTTTTGCCGTTTTCACTTCATCGGATTCTCTGGAGGCCGCGGAGATACTCGCGACAATAAAGGTTGACTCGGTGATTATTTCAACGAACAACCCCGCGACGTACCTCCTTCTCGGAAGAGTAATGAAGAAGAGAATAAGGCCGGCAGAAATTGTGGCAGTGACAAGAATACAGCGCCCGATACTGGAGCTCCTACTCGAAACAGGTGAATTCACCGCGATGGATGTGCCGTTCACGTTCAGCATGCTGAAGGGCATGGTCAAAGGCTTTCACAAGAAAACAGAGGAAATGCAAAATGCACTTGTTTAAGAGGTTCGCCGTTCAATTGAGCGTTGCGCTTTTTGTGCTTGCCGCTCTTTTCGGCACACCAGAGGCGCTTGAATCAAATGCCACACCACTCCAGTCGCTATTCATGATAAAGCAGCTTGTGCCGGGCATCAAGACCGTAGGATTGATGTGGAAAAAATCGGATGAGAATAGTTCAGATTTAATGAATCAGATAAAAAGGGCTTCTGCGGCTGTGGGAGCAGAGGTAGTGGTAGAAGATGTTGAGACCATGCCGGATGTCGCGGCACAGTTCAGAGACCTTACTGACAACTACCATGCTCAGGCTTTGTGGATCCTGCAGAGCAGCGATGTTTTAAACAACTCAGTTTCGAAAAGCTTCCTGATAAAAAATGCCACCATACACGGTATTCCTTTGTTCGCCCCAAATACAGATTGGGTATCACAGGGTGCCTGCGCGGCTGTTGTCACTGACGGCGGCACGACCAAGCTGATCGTCAACCAAAAAACTCTGAACGCGCTCGGCTTAAAAATACCAGAGAAGTATGCATCGGTGACACAAGTACTGGCAACCAATTGAGGTCCGAAAATGAACACAAACCAACGACTCGCGAACATGAGGCTGCGAAAGAAATTCTCTATCCTCCTGACAGGGTTCATACTCTTCGCATGGACCCTTGTTTTCATCTATTCAAGGTATTCCATTAACGTCTCCGAACATGAGCTAAATGACAAGGCGAACCTGCTTGCCCAGGCGGTGGGTGCGCAGTCACAGTACGGACTGATGATGGGAGACACCGGCGGACTTTCAGATGCGCTGAAAAACCTGGTGGGAACCGGCGACGCCGTGGCAGGCACTTTCTTTGACCAAAATGGAAAGGCACTTGCCCAGCTGAACTTCAATTCCATAGACTGGAACCAGCCTGCTGCTTCCACAATTGTCGGATCATATATATCTGCGACTACTAGCTCCGGACTCCCTGTTGTTATCGCGACGACGAAGATCACCAACCAGTCAACCCAACAGGTTCTGGGGTATGTCTCAGTTGCAATTTCATCTCAATCCCTTCAGGCCGAACAGACGACCAGTATCTTGATTTCGATTTTTGCGTTAGTACTGTTCTCCATCTTCGGCTTGTTCGCCATGGTCCTCTTGAGGAAGACAATCATAAAGCCGGTTGACTCATTAAAACAGTCGGCACAGAAGGTCGCCGGTGGAGACTTTGAAGTCAGAGTCGAGTTGAACCAGGGAGATGAGATCGGAGAGCTTGCAGCTGCATTCAACATCATGATTGAGAACAACAAAAAGTCTCTCGATGAAGTGAATTTGAAGACCGAACAGGCAGAAGAAGCGAGAAGACTCGCCGAGCAGATGCAACAAGAATCAGAGGCGCAGCAATCTTACCTGAAGAATCAATTCGGAAAAATATCTGATGTGATCGAGGCTGTCACGAAAGGCGACCTCACCAGAGAGCTTGCAGTCGAAAAGAACGACGAAGTGGCCACATTGATGAACAAGATCAACCAGATGATCCGCGACCTCCACTCTCTCATCGGGGAAGTTCACTCCGCCGGCAACTCGCTAGCTGAAGCATCGACGCAGATATCTTCGGCTGCGGAGGAGATGTCCACGGGTGCAGGAGAGCAGGCAAACCAGACGCGCGAAGTGGCCACGGCTGTCGAACAAATGTCCAAGACAGTCATCGAATCTTCGAAAAACGCCAACGAAGCAGCAGGAATGGCAAAGAAGGCTTCCGATCTGGCGAACACAGGCGAAAAAGTATTCCAGGAGACAATCGGTGGTATGACCAAGATTGCCCGGCTCGTGAAAAAGTCGGCGGAGATAGTCGACACTCTTGGCAAATCGAGCGCTCAGATCGGAGAGATCATACAGGTGATCGACGATATTGCTGACCAGACAAACCTTCTCGCCTTAAACGCGGCAATCGAAGCGGCGAGAGCCGGCGAGCAGGGACGCGGATTCGCGGTTGTGGCCGACGAGGTCCGGAAGCTGGCAGAGCGGACAACTTCTGCAACCAAGGAAATTGCCGGAATGATCAAACGGATCCAGCAGGAGACGACGCAAGTGGTGCTCGCAATGACAGAAGGAAACACCGAGGCAGAGAACGGGATGAAGCTCGCGGACAAAGCAGCCGAGTCCTTGTCGGAGATAGTAGCATCTGTCAACGGGGTCGTCGGCATGATCAACCAGATCGCTGCGGCCGGAGAGGAACAGTCCTCCGCAAGCGAGCAAATTTCCCACAACGTCGAAAGCATTTCCACTGTCGCCGGACACGTCTCCAGCGCAACAGTCGATCTCGCGCATACGGCCGAGAACCTCAATCACCTCACAGACCATTTGAGAGAACTGATTGAGCGATTCCAGCTTGATGAGAGATTAAATGAAAAGAGCCTGTACGGTGTAAGAGAGAATGGCAAGATCGTTCCCTTGCACAACTCTCATTCAAACGGTTCCAAAAGGAGATAAGAAATGAGTGCGGCTAGTCAATCAAACGAAGCGATCTATCAGTTAGTAAGTTTCGTAATCGAAAGCGAAGAATTTGGAGTGGACATCCTCAAGGTCCAGGAGATAATTCGAACTGTCGAGATCACGAGAGTTCCAAAGTCACCGGACTTTGTCGAGGGTGTGATCAACCTGCGCGGGAAAATCGTCCCCGTGATAGACCTTCGGAAAAGATTCGGCATAGGTCGCAAGGAACGCGACAACGAAACGAGAATCATTGTCGTGGAACTTGTCGACAAAGTCGTTGGCTTCCTCGTCGACAAAGTCAAGGAAGTCATCAGAGTCGAGAAAAGCATAATCGAACCGCCGCCGGAATTGACAACCAGCATCAGCGCTAACTACATAACCGGAGTCGCGAAGCTCCAGGACAGGCTCTTGATCCTCCTCGATCTCGACAGAGTCCTTTCTTCCGAAGAGCAAGAAAGACTTACAGAGGTCGAGGCTGAAGCAAACTAGCGGCAGCCTGAATATATAAAAAGAGACCTTGACCGACGCTGCATGATGAATCGGAACAAACAAATACAAACCAAAGGACTTCTACTCAGATGGCAGAGGACATGAAAGTAGCAACGAAGATTATTGCGATTTCAATCCTGGCCGTTGCCGCTTCGTTGGCAGCCGGTTACAGCGAAAATTACATCGCGATGGCCCTAACAGGTGTTATCGTTCTGGCCTCAGGAATAATGCTCGCCATGAGCATAGCGAAGCCAATCACCGAGATTGTCGAGGACGCGGACAAAATCGCTGCCGGTGACCTCGCCGTAAAAGTCCGTCACGTCTCGGAGAACGAAATCGGTAGCCTGGCGAAATCAGTTCAGAAGATGGCAGACTACATCAAAGATGAAGTGGCAATCGGGCGCAGCGTCCAGCTGGGCATCGCGATTCCGATATTCATGACGGACGCGAACACGATGTTTACGTTCGTTAACAAACCTGCATGCGAAATGATGGGCTACACCTCCGAAGAGCTCGTCGGGAAAATGACGTCTCTCGGACTCTTTGGCTCGGAAAGAGCGACGCGAAGCGCTTTGTCCGGAAAGGCGTTTCTTTATGAGCTCAGCGTCCCAAATCGGAAGAAGGAATTGATTCCCGTTCTGGCTGCTTCAGGACCGGTTCGAAGGGCCGATGGCAAGATTGTTGGCACAGTACTGACTCTTGTCGACATGCGAGATTCCATAAGAAAGCAGCGAGAATACCTCGATCAGCAGGTCAAACCGATTGAAACTGCCATCCAAGCACTGTCGGAAGGTGATTTCACTTCAACGGTGGAGATAAGCGAGGATAGCCAGCTTCATGCTCTAGGGATAAAAGTGGAAGAAATGATCAGAAATCTCGGGCAGACACTGGGTCAGGTATCCGAAACTTCGGCAGCCGTCGTCAACACCTCGAGCCAAATAAACAGTTCGACGGAAGAACTTTCCGCGGGCGCGCAGGAGCAGTCGAGCCAGACGAGTGAAGTTGCCACGGCAGTCGAAGAGATGACAAGAACTGTGATTGAGAATTCAAAGAATGCGACGCTTACTGCAGAGATCGCGAAAAACAACGGAGTGGTCGCCAAGGAGGGAGGAGAAATTGTCTCCCGCACCGTCACTAAAATCCGGGAGATCGCCGAAGTTGTCCAGGGTGCAGCTACGACAGTTGAACGGCTCGGTTCCTCCACCCAGGAAATCGGAGAGATCATACTGGTGATAGACGACATCGCCGACCAGACGAACCTCCTCGCGCTCAATGCCGCAATCGAGGCCGCCAGAGCGGGAGAAGAAGGAAGAGGATTTGCCGTCGTGGCGGACGAGGTAAGAAAGCTGGCTGAGCGGACCACTCAGGCGACAAAACAAATCGCATCAATGATAAAGAATGTCCAGACAGAAGCTAAAGCTGCGGTCGATTCAATGCATCGAGGAAGCAATGAGGTAGGCGAAGGAATAAAACTTGCCGACAAGGCAGGAGAGGCTCTGAAGAACATCGTGGGAAACACTCAGCAAGTGGTTGACATGATGATGCAAATCGCCGCAGCGAGTGAACAGCAGTCTTCGACGAGCGAGGAGATTTCTAAGAATGTGGAGCTAATCTCGACCGTCTCCACCGAATCTGCGAACGGCATCGCGCAGATTGCGCATGCTGCTGAAGATCTGAGGAATCTGACCGAGAGTCTTCAGAGTATTGTTTCAAATTTCAAAGTGAGCAAAAGAGGCCGATACGATGCGCATCCGCCAAATACTCCCTATCGCACTGACCAGGGACAGCGCAAGGTCGCCTCAAGCAGGCTCATGAAAGTAAACCCTTGAAATGAAGGATGAAGCCAATGACTCCACCCGAAAAGACTAATGAAGTGGCAAAAGAAGACCTCATCTCAAAGCGTGTAAGGATCGAAGTCTCAGCCGACGGTTATGAGGCTTACGCTACAGTGGATGAGGCAGACCTCCAGCTTTCGGATATCCAGGCAGCCTTGGAGGCAAACGGCATCGTATACGGGATCGACCAGCATGGTGCGACCTCGGCCATCCAAAACATCGGAGAGCGGATACTCGTGGCGAGCGGCTCAAGACACGACGACGGCAAAGATGGATATTTCGAGCTCACGAAGACCCGTGATGAGACAGAGAGGGAAAAGAAATTCGGAATCAGCAACATCTACTCCGGCACCGTTTTCGGAGTCATCCACAAACCTACGTCGGGTAGTGTTGGCGTCGATGTCTACGGGAAAAAAGTCCAGCCCAAACAAGGGAGGCCTACCGTTGTCTTTACCGGACCAACTGTAAAACGCCATGAGACAGAGGATGAAATCAAGTTGGAAGCCGCTGCCGACGGCAATCTGCGGGTTGGCAACTCCACCGTCGAGATTATCAAGGAACATGTGATTCACGAGGATGTAGACTACTCGGACGGTGAGCTGGAATTCGCCGGTTCCCTGCGCATAATCGGCGATGTGAAAGGAAGCTGCAGTCTCAAGATTGGGCATGATTTGTACGTCAATGGTTCAGTCGAAGATGCAAAGATAATTGCGGGAGGCGATGTAACCGTGAAGGGGAGTTTCGTCGGTCGTGGAGACGGATTAATCCGCTCGGGCGGAAATGTGGAAGTGCATGTCGTCCTGAACCAGATGATTGAAGCAAAAGGCTCGATTACAATCATCAAAGAAAGCGTGAATGCTCACCTGATAGCCTCCGACACCGTGTATGCAAAGAACGCCATAATCATGGGAGGCACTGTGGTCGCGGGCGAGGGAATTGAAGTCCGCACACTTGGCGGCGAACTTTACTCCACAACCAGAGCTAAGCTTGGCATGAGAGAACTATTGAGTGAGGACATGGGCGCCATCGACAAAGAGATCCAGCTCCAATCCAAGACTATAGAGCAACTGAAGAATGACATCTATGTCCTCGTCAGGGACAGGATCGATAGCAACAATTTCACCAGCGAAAAGGCGGAACAGCTCAAGCTCCTTCAAGCCAAGCTGCAGCGCCTGAACGAAAGTATAAAGGATCTGAACAACAAGAAGCAGGAAACAGTCGTGGAAATGAGCCGCAAGAGGAGTCCCAAGCTGAGGGTGCTGGGGACTATCCACGAAAGCGTGGTTGCGGAAATAAACGGAGTTCGTCTGCCTTTCAGGCAGACCTTCCACAACGTGACTTTCCAGGAATCAAAGAACGAGATAATAAGATCGAAGAACCTTTAAAGGATTTATGATCGAACAACCAATCGAACAGCTTCGCGCGTCCGACCCCTCGGATAGGCGGAATGCCCTCGAAGCGCTTTACGATTATGCATGCGACGATCGCGTTCTTGAAGCGGCGGTATATCTACTCGCAGATCAGGACCGTGGAGTTCGCGAGGCGGCATCACACGTTCTGGTCCTTTGCTCAAGCGACAAAGCTGCGGTTCTCACAGCAACTCACATATCCAGCTCGAACATCGCAGTCAGAAACCTCGCCGGCGATGCGCTGGTCAAAATGAAAGGACCGGCGGTGACAGCACTTCTTCCCTACGTCGATTCCGATGACAAAGACGTAAGGAAGTTCGCCATCGACTTGATAGCCCAGCTGCCGACGAACCCAGTCGCTATCGCAAAGGTCGCTGCACGGCTCCACGATTCAGACCCGAATGTGGTCTGCGCGGCGGTTGACGCCATCGGCTCTGTCCACGCCGACCAGTACCTCGGTCAGCTCATCGAATTGTACAATCAATCGGAATTTGCAAGACCAAACATTATCAATGCGACCGCCAAGTTACAGGGACAGGAAACGCTCCATTTCTTTCTGAAGGCGCTCTCGGACGAAGACCCCGTCGTGCAGCTGGCTGCTGCTGAGGCGATATCAACCCGAAAAGATGAGGGAATCCTCGACGTTCTGCTCGAGAAACTCGACAGAGTCTCCGGCCTTGCCAGGCCGGTTATCCTGCACTCAATCATCGTGCTTCTGGAGTCCTGCGATAACAGCGTAGATATCCCTTCTCAACTGAGACGGAACCTCATCGAGATGCTCGACGACTCCGATCCAGTATATATGCGCGCCGCAGTGCGCGGTCTTAAATTCTTCATAGATGATGAGGTGCTGTCCCTGCTAGTATCCCATGTCGGGGAAAACGCGACTGTCAATGATACCATCTTCGCCATCCTCAGGGATTATCCCGAGAAAGCCCTTCGTCAGGCTTTAGCTCACGCGGGAAAAGCAGAAGATATTACAGCAGTTGCCGGATTGATCATATCGTTGGTACATCTCGTGTCGGATGATGGTGACAATTCCGATGATGCTGCACAGATACTCGATGAGACTACTGCATTTGTCGCAGAATATTTCGGCCAGTTCGACGTTGATACGAAGATAGCCGCGTTGAGCACGTTCGGGAGTATTGCCGCACCAAGCGCCATAAAAGTAATAAAGGCCGGACTCGACGACCCGGAGCCTGCCATCAAAGGCTGTGCACTAGACTTTGTGACAAGGCTGGGACCCCGACACTTCAAGCAGGAGCTTGAAGTGTTGACCGGCGATTATGACGAAGAGATTCGCTTTGCTGCTTCCTCGCTCATGACGCAGTTGAACCCTGACTACCAGAACTAGGATCCAGCTGATGAGCTACGTTTCTCAGCCGAATCTGGTGCCATCGCAAGCCGTGAAGATGCCCGACGACTTGTTCCAGCAGCTCAGGAAATTCATCTATGAGCGCACTGGCATATTCTTCGCTGACAACAAGAAATACCTCTTAGAGAGCCGGGTCAGCCGCAGGCTCACGGCGCTCAGATTGGATACCTTCAGGGATTACTACTACGCGCTGTTGAATGGAGCGGGCACCGCTGAAATGCTGCATCTCATCAATGCCATAACGATAAATGAAACATTCTTCTTCCGGAACGAGCCCCAGTTTGCTGCACTCGAAGGGATCATACTCCCGGAGCTGATAGAAAAGAAGAAGAAGGACGGGAAAAACAAGGTTAGGATCTGGAGTGCCGCCTCCTCGACAGGAGAGGAGCCTTACACGATAGCCATGATTATAAGAGAGAAATTTCAGCCCCGTTTTCCGACGATAAGATTCGACGTCGTCGGCACCGACATAAACACCCAGGTCCTCGACGTCGCCAGAAGAGGCATTTACAAAGAATATTCAATCCGGAACATGCCCAAGAACTACCTGGCGAAATATTTCAAACAAGACACCGACAAATTCGTTCTCAACGATGAGATAAGGAAGTCCACTGAATTCAGGCAGCTGAATCTCTTCGACAAGGATGCAATGAGGATGATGAGGGATTTCGATGTCGTGTTCGCGGCCAACGTACTTATCTACTTCGATTTCAATTCAAAACAGACAGTCGTCTCTTCTATCTACGACAGTCTGAATAAAGGAGGATATTTCTTTGTCGGGTATTCCGAGACGCTTTACGGACTGTCTCAGGCATTCAAGCCGGTGCACTACGATAAAGCGATCGCTTACCTGAAGGAGTGAGGAATCATGGAAAAATCAGTGATGATCGTAGACGACTCTGAGCCCATTCGGAAATTCCTGGTCTTCGCACTGCGATCTTTAGGCATCTCCGTCGTTGCAGCCAGGGACGGCATGGATGCCCTCGAGAAGTTGTCTCAAAGCAAGGTCGATCTCGTGATCACCGACCTGAACATGCCAAACATGGATGGGTTTGAATTTCTGCGTGCCCTGCGCGAGGACAGGGAATATTTCGAAGTACCGGTCATTATCCTGTCGTCGCTGAGCAGCGACCAGGATATCGAAACGGGTCTGAAGCTAGGAGCGAATTCCTATCTTGTAAAACCGTTCGATCAGAAACGAATTCAATACGAAGTGGCAAAATATATAAACTGAGGAGAAAGCCGATGAAATTCCTTGTCGTTGACGATTCTCAAACCATGCGCCGGATTGTCAACAATGCCCTCAAGGCGATTGGTTACGACGATATCGTCGAAGCCGAAGATGGTAAGGACGCCATCACAAAACTTTATGTGGAAAAGTTCGATTTCGTGATAACAGACTGGAACATGCCCAATATGAGCGGTCTCGAATTCACAAAGGCTGTGCGCGGTGACGAGCAGTTCATTAACCTCCCTATCCTCATGGTAACCACACGAGGAATGAAGGAAGACGTCATGGAGGCACTCCAGGCAAGAGTCAACAACTATGTCGTCAAGCCTTTCACACCACAGGTCCTAAAAGAGAAGATAGACCAAATATTGAAAACAATGTAAGAGAGGATGAAATGAATTCTAAGAATCTCGGAGGGATCCTAGACAAGATCAATGAGCTGCGTGCGCTGTTCATCTTCGGACAGCGGGTCATCCCGTTTCTGGAGGAGCTGTTTTACTTCGTCAATGACATAGTACCCGTACTCGAGGACATAAACGTTTCAATATATGAGAGTGCCAACAAGATGCCGCGTGCTTCTTCCCAGCTGAGCAAGGTTACTCAGGCTACCGAGTTAGCGACGACAGAGATCCTGGACAACCTCGACGGCGTCCTTTCCATGTTGGACGCGATCGGAAATCATTTCCAGACCGCGATGAACGACATGGCCGCACTTGACAAATTGGAGGAAGATTCCTTCGATCTTATCAATACCTCGCTCAAAGGCAGCCACAAGGATCTCGTACAGCAGCTCGCCGAGCTGCATGACCGGAAAATCAATCATGTCAAAGCACTCAGGGCAAACGCGGGCGGGCTCGGAGCGAGCCTCCAGGATATCCGGACGAAGTCTAACGACATTATGATCTCACTGCAGGTGCAGGACATCACCACGCAGCAGATCGCTTCGGTCAACCATCTCATAGAATCGGTCCAGGACAGGCTGTCGAACCTTATTGACCGGTTCAAGATATCCGGAGCGGATTTAGTCTCGGAAATGGAAAAGGTAGAACATCATACTTTTGATCCGTTTGCATCCTACGACAGATCAGGTGAGGGACAAAGAACCGCTGACAAAGTGATGAAGGAAGCAAGGGTATCAAATGGGCCCGCGCCCAAATCCGGCAATGGCCCTTCCGACCCGGCCTCACAGGCTGAGATCGACAAGTTATTCGGGAAAGGGGCGTAACAGCCATGGTAAATCACGCGATGTTCTCTGACGACATGAAGGAGATTGTCGAGAGCTTTGTGGTGGAAACGAACGAAATTTTCGAGAAACTAGACAACGAACTCCTTGAAATCGAGAAAAGGCCCGACGACAAAGAACTCATAAACTCCATCTTCCGGGCGGTTCACACCGTCAAGGGAACATCCGGCTTCCTGAGCTTCGAGCAGATGAGCATTCTTGCCCACCGCTTCGAAGATGTCCTGAATAAACTGAGACGCGGCGAGATCACATTCCAATCAGGCATGCTTGACATTATGCTCGAAGCGTTCGACCTGATGAAAGTACTCCTGAAACAGGTCGTCGACCGTAACATCGAGGAAATAGATCTGAGCTCTACTATCAAGAAGCTCGAATCGCTATCGAACGGCGTCGTCCCGTCAAAGCAGAACGTCCCCCCTCGGGAAGTGACAAACCCAGCT
This sequence comes from uncultured Bacteroidota bacterium, assembly GCA_964603995.1. Taxonomy (GTDB): domain Bacteria; phylum Bacteroidota; class Ignavibacteria; order Kryptoniales; family JAKASW01; genus JAKASW01. Next base: position 87,008 of record CAZRXH010000001.1, read on the forward strand.
CCAGAGGCCATTTCCAAGCCAAAGGACGAGGAACCTGTTCCGGCCGCGGGTGGAAAAGAAGGTGCCTCTGTCGAGCAGAAGGAACTTTCCCAGCAGGAAGCAGCCGCCGGATCGCAGCAAACTACCGCAGCGACAAAGGCAGACAAAGTCTCCGATACTACGATTCGTGTCGACGTTGCCAGGCTGGACCAACTAATGAATCTCGTAGGTGAACTCGTACTTGGGAGGAACCGCCTCTCGCAGATCGTCTCACTGGACAAAGAAGAGAACGGACATGAAGACTTCTCTCGGCAGCTGAACGAAACCGTGGCCCAGATTGATTTCATCACAACTGAGCTGCAGACCGCGGTGATGAAGACGCGTATGGTACAGATAGGCAGAGTCTTCAACAGGTTTCCCCGTCTCGTCAGAGATATTGCGAAGGAATTTGCAAAAGAGATTGACCTTGTAATCCGTGGTGAAGAAACGGAACTCGACAAGTCAATTATAGAAGAGATCAGCGATCCGCTCGTGCATCTAATCCGTAACGCAGCCGACCACGGGGTAGAGACAGCGGACCTCAGAGAAAAAGCAGGCAAACCGCGCCGTGGGACGATCCACCTCACTGCCGGTCATGAAGGCAACCACGTCATCATTGAAATTCAGGATGACGGGGCGGGCATCGACCCTGAGAAGCTGAAACAGAAGGCCATTGAAAAAGGCCTGATCACACCCGAGGAAGCGCATGAAATGAAGACGGAGGACGCTTACAGTCTGATCTTCATTCCCGGCTTCAGCACGGCTCAAAGAGTCAGCAGCGTGTCAGGCAGGGGTGTCGGAATGGATGTGGTCAAGACAAACATCACGAAACTCAACGGGATCATCTCTGTCGAATCGGCTGTCGGCAAGGGAACGAAGTTCACTTTGAAACTCCCATTGACCCTGGCGATCATTCAGGGACTCCTGGTCGGAGTGAGCGACGAGACGTTTGCCATACCGCTCAGCTCCGTGCTCGAGGTGGTTCACACTTCGAAATCGGAGGTGTCGACCGTCAACGGGCGGGATGTCATAAGGCTCAGGGAGACTGTGCTTCCCCTCGTCGACATTTCGGAAATACTCGATGTTCCGGGGAGGGACGAAAACGCCGGTGCTTTCTATACGGTTGTAGTCGGAGTTGCCAACCACCGGTTTGGAATTGTTGTGGACAGGCTGATTGGACAGAAAGAAATTGTCATCAAACCTCTCGGAGCCTATCTAAGAAATATCCCCGGGATTGCCGGCTCCACAATCCTGGGAGACGGAAGAGTTATAATGATATTGGACGCAGGCGAATTGTTGCGGTTGGTCGAGAAACCCTCCAGAGCCTCGGTCGCAAACGACGCAAGGTCTTAGCATGGCAGTCAGAATTCTGGTTGTAGACGACTCTGCCTTCATGCGAAAAGCCATATCGATGATGCTGGAGGACGATCCGGACATAGAGGTAATCGGGACCGCAAGGGACGGGATCGAAGCGATAGAAAAGGTAAAATCGCTGAAACCGGACCTCATGACGCTCGACGTGGAGATGCCCCGGATGGACGGCATAACCGCCCTGAAGAAAATTATGAAAGAGAATCCGCTTCCGGTACTCATGGTAAGTTCATTAACGGCCGAGGGCGCCCGAACAACCATCGAGGCGATGTCTGCCGGCGCAGTCGATTTCATACCGAAGCAGCTTTCCTATGTCTCGCTCGACATTACAAAGATAAAGGGTGATCTGATCGCGAAGATAAAAGCGATCACGAGGAACAGGCTGAAGATTTTCTCAAAGCCCCTGACGAACAGGGCCGCGGCGTCGAAGAAATCATCGTCGCTGAAACTCATGGGGGCTCAGATTGTCACGATCGGGATCTCGACGGGCGGGCCATTTTCACTCCAGAAAGTTGTCCCTTCGCTGCCGGAAGATTTTCCAATTCCTGTCGCCATAGTCCAGCACATGCCACCACACTTCACAAGGTCCCTGGCAGAAAGGCTCGACTCGATCAGTCGGCTCGAAGTGTGCGAAGCGGAAGACGGGATGGAACTCACCAGAGGCAAGGTCTTCATTGCACCTGGGGGGCTCCATATGAAGTTCAGACGCAGCGGATCATCCGTGAGATTCAGCATAAGCAAAGAACCCAACGACACTCTGCACCGTCCCTCTGTAGACGTGATGTTCTCATCTGCCTTTGATATGTTCGGTGGAAGAGTCCTCGCGGCGGTGATGACAGGCATGGGTCATGATGGACTTGAAGGAGCAAAGCTGATAAAGAATGCAGGCGGAAAGATAATCGCGCAGGACGAAGCCTCGTGCGTGGTTTACGGAATGCCCAAGTCTATCGTGGATGCAGACCTCGCGGACGCGGTCGTTCCCCTTGAAGAAATCGCTTCTGCCATAACCTCAGCTGTGTCACTCGGCCAGCCTACTGATTGACACAAAGCATCCTGCTTCGACTTCACCACGACGGAGATCTTGCCGCTGCTGAGGATTGACTGCCGATAGAGGCGCGCCTACTCATTCCTGACTTTGGCCTCGCCGGAAGAATAGCTCGGGCTGAGAATTCTCTCACAGTTGTCGCAAAACTTCGCCAGCGGGTTCTTGTGGAGTTTCGTGAAGTCAATTTCCTTCCTGCAAAACAGACAGTAGCCGTAGTTCCCCGAGAAGACTTTCTTGAGCGCCTCAAAAAGATCAAGGAGGTCTTCGTCCGCCTTGAAGGATTCGACGCGACGGATCGTCTTCACTGCGTTATCACCCTGGGATTCATCCTCAACCAGAGAAGCCGGCACATACTCGCCGTATCTCTCATAAAGAATCGTCCTGACCCGCGCGAAGATCTCATTTCTCAGCACCGCCAGGTTCTTTGGGTCCATTTCACATTCTCCCTTCTTCGATACCACGATCATCCAACCGTATCACAACGATATCAGTACCACTCCTGCCGTTGCCCGAAGCAACGCTGGTATCAAACGGGCGTCAGAAGCAGAGCCAGAGCAAGAAAGAGGTGCGCTCCGCGGCAACCACTTCTGCATAAAAAATCTCGGAAATTCCATGATGAATGTCAACACAAAACGAACTGCCCGAAGAGAGAACTTTCTCGCGCCAACAAAAGTGTCGTCTCTGGAATCGCATTAGATATGTGAAGAACGTCTTTCCTCTGTCGGAGAAGGGACATCTCCTTTCCAGTCAGTCACTGTCTGCCGACGCTCCCATCTCACTCCCCAAAGAGCATCAGTAGATCGGTCGCTGGCGGAACGCGACGGAATAGTCTCGGGGAGATCGTACGATGCGGACAGTCTCCTTGCACATTCCTGAAAAATGAATTGCTTCACCCACACCCCTGCCGGTCCCTCCAATTCTCCGTTCATGAGCCAATTGCGGCGGGAGCACTGACTACCGTGTGGCCCTGCAGTTCCTGCCTTCCACTAACTCTGCCACAGATATTGAATCTTAACGAAGAACTGCTGGACAGTCTTCTCGACTCCATACGGCAGACTGAACTTCGTGAATCCGTGGTTCGACCCCGCGTAGAAAACCGTGAACGGGTTCAATTTATAGCTTATCATGGGATCTACCTGTATCTGCTTTGCGAATTGGTCATACTGGCTGATCAGCCGCACGAACAGCTCCGATGAAAACTGGTAGGCAAATGCTCCGCGACCGATGTACCCGTCGTAGTAGAGATGGCCGTCACTTACCGACCATAGCCTCGATCTCGCGTAAGTTATGTCTACCGAAAACTTGTCTGTCGGCTTCACCACTGTCTTGATCCAGAAGTTGTTCCCTCTACCGAGTTCTGGCGTGTCAGCTCGGTAGATGAACCTGCCTATGGAACCATCCAGGTAAACGGAGATGACGCTGGACGGGCTGGAGTTTATGTTGAAGTCGGTATGATAGATTCTTCCGAAAGAGGTACCATGAAAGACTTCCTCATTAAGCGGCATGTAATCGACCCAGATGTACGTCTGACTCTTCAGCTGAAGCTGCGCTCCAACCATTGTCCATTTCCCTTTCATGACACCGTCGTCGTTGAAGCTGATTCCCGACTGGCTTTGAAGTGAGGCATTCTCAATGATGAAATCCTTGGGATAGACAGTGTATCCGTGCCAGTAGGAAACTGAGCGGCTATTGACCGTCGTGATAAATCCATCCTGCGCCTGAAAAGTTGGCGAGACCACGACATAGTTCAGATCGAAGCTGTAATCACGCGCATTTCTTTTCAGATCGGCCTGCATTCCTCTCCCGCCATACTGCTCGCCGTCGAAAGCTGCAGTGTACCTGGTGGATCCGTAGTGACGCTGATCGTCAAAAATGGATTTGTCGTTCAATTCTTTTGTATCGGAGAGCAGCGCCTGGCCCACGAAGTAATAGTTGCCGCCGAACAGAAAGTTCCAGTCGATCCCGCCCATGTAATTATGTGCGGCGGTAAAATTTCTGGAAGTGAATAGCCCGCCGACAAACGATTCGCTGCCAAAGTCGTACTTCGCCCGCACCACATTGCTGAGAGACTTCGCCGAAGTTCCGACGAAGTCACTTCCCTCTTCGCCAGGCACGATGAAGGGAGATTCCCTGTCGTAAGCAACCAAGTAGGCAAGCGAAAACGATCCGGATTTCTGAGTCAGCTTGGAGGCAGCTACGGGATTGTTTATCATCCTCGAGTAGAATGCGTTGCTGAGCGTACTGAACAGGTCGGCGCCTTCCAGAAAGAAAGGCCGCTTCTCGGGATAGAAAATCGAAAAAGTACTGTTGACACTTATCTGCGCTGCGTCGGACTCAATCTGACTGAAATCGGGATTTACGACCGCACCGAGAATCAAATCCGACGAAGGCGAATACTTCAATCCGATTCCGGCTCTTCCTTTAACAGGTCCGTCAGTGTACCGTGATCCCGGATCTTCAGCATCTTCCATCGATCCCGTCTGCGTCCCCATCGCGTACGGGAGGAGCTCCAGATTGTTCGCGGCCCTGATTCCCTCGATCCCCTGTATGGTACCGCCCTGACAGAGAATGCACGGATTGTTGCGATCTATCGGAGACCATGTCATCTGGTACCTGCTGTCGCGCGGCAAGTTGCGGACAAATTCCGCCATCCAGTGCTGCTTCTTGTCGGGAGGAAAACGAAGGCTCTTAAATGGAATTGCCATCTCGACGGTGTAACCGGAATCGTTTACGTTTCCGGCGGAATACCAGACGCAGTCAAAGCTTCCGTCTTCATTGTTGCCCATCCTCATCGCATCGAACTGTATTCCGAGCGGGTTGGAGAAGAACTCGTATCCACTTTGCATCGTACCATACGTGTCCAGAATCACCCCCACGAAATCATCGTCGGTCATCTTGTCGCGGTCGGTGACATGTGCTCTTATCGTTCTCACAGTCGAATCAAAAGCCTCGAATCCGATGTAGAGGCGATTCGAGCTGAAGAGTACATAGACCAATGTTTTCTGGCGCGCGGGGGTATTCTCACCGGGCTGGATCTCATAATTCACTTCGACTGGGGTCGCCAATTTCCAGAGCGGGTCCGAGAGCTTTCCCGTCAGCTCTATCTCACGGTCAATGCGAACCGCCGTTACCCGGTACTTCTCCTGATTGGCGGAGTTGTAAGAAAACGTCTTGCAGGGCGTGATGGCACTCAACAGCCATGCAAGACCGGCGAGACTCAACAATCTACATGCATCACGACCTTTTGACTTCGACATTGCCCTGACCTCTGATGATTGACATTCAAACCATACGCATCGTGCATGAACAATGTTACCGCGGCCACGACAGGGGCGTAAGGCCCTGCAATCGTCCTGCGCCCTTGCGGCTTAGACAATCATGACGGAACTGTCACCTTCGGTGTCTTGAATTTTCGCCTCCCAATGTCGATAATAAAGATCATAGCGATGCATAGGGCAGAAGGAAACAGTTAGGCAGGGACGAAACATGATTCCATGGCTGTCGGAGACGCTCCGAAATAGATCGCTTAGCACGCGGCGGAGAGTCGCTGGCCTCTACCTCCTCCTGATCTCGATTAATCTACTTGTGTGGGTAATTGCGCTCTCCATGTTCAGCGGTTTTCCACTTCTTATCGGGACTTCAGTCATCGCATACAGTTTCGGTCTTCGTCACGCCGTCGATGCAGACCACATCGCTGCCATAGACAATGTCACGCGAAAGCTCATGCAGGACGGCAGGAGACCGACTGCGGTAGGATTCTTCTTCTCGCTCGGTCATTCCACGGTCGTTGTCCTCGCCTCCGTCGCGATTGCCATAACTGCCGCCGCAATACAAAAAAACTTCCCGGAGTTCCAGCATGTTGGCGGGATGATCGGGACCATGGTGTCGGCTGGATTTCTCTTTTTCATTGCCCTTTTAAATACCTTCATCCTGCGTGATGTATTCAGAGCCTTCAAGAGAGTCAAGAACGGAGGATCATATGATGAACAGTCTCTTGATGATCTCCTTGGTCAGCGTGGGCTGATGTCCAGAATCTTCCGTCCATTCTACAGGCTGATCAGCCAGAGCTGGCACATGTATCCGCTCGGCTTCCTGTTCGGGCTTGGGTTCGACACCGCGACGGAGATCGGGCTTCTCGGGATTACAGCCACCGAGGCAACTAAAGGCCTGCCCGTCTGGTCTATCCTGATATTCCCCGCCCTTTTCACGGCTGGCATGTCTCTCGTAGATACCACCGATGGAGTCTTGATGCTTGCAGCATACGGCTGGGCCTACGTGAAACCGCTGAGAAAGCTTTACTACAATCTTACCATCACGTTTGTATCGGTGCTTGTCGCCCTGCTTGTCGGCGGAATAGAGGTATTCAATGTCCTTGGCGACAAGCTCCAGCTGAGGGGGTGGTTCTGGAATTGTGTCGGACGGCTGAGCGGCGACTTCGGGATGATGGGTTACTTCATTGTAGGGATCTTCTTTGTCAGCTGGACGGCATCGACCATAATCTACAAGGTACAAAAGTACGACGAGGTGGAAATAAAGAGCAGCAAGACTGGTGCTAACAACTAGCGTTTAACTCTCCGCGAGCCTTTCATAATCCCGCGGGTCCCTCCCCGGTATTCGTCATATCCACATCGCGACGTGATACAGACAATTCACAAATCCAATACTCCACCGTTCCATAATTCCAGCGACTCTATCCCCCGTTTGTTTTGGAAACGCGGCTTCATTAATATTGAATTAGTCGTGATTTTGCAAGACATGTCAGAGGGTTACAATCATGTTGATCTCAACTTTCAGGAAGATTCTTCTTCGCGATGACGGTATTGTCATCGCCTTTTCTGTCGGGTTCGTTCTCATTGAAATTATCCCGACTCTTTTCGGCGGGTATGGATATTTCATAGATGAGTGGTATTACATCGCCTGCGCCCGTCACCTCGCGTTCGGCTACGTCGACCATCCACCGCTTGCGCCATTCCTTCTCAGGATCTCCATGATATTATTCGGGGACTCGCTCGCGGCTATCAGGCTTCTTCCCGCGATCGCCGGAGGCATCTCCGTCTATCTTGCCGGCATCACAGCGCACGAACTCGGCGGCGGGAAATTCGCGCAAGGACTCGCCTGCCTGGCGACCTTTATATCCTCGGTGTTTCTCCTCATATTCGGCTTCTTCTCTGTCAACTCCTTCGAGCTCCTCTTCTGGATCGTTTGCTCCTACATTCTTGTGAGGATCCTGAGAGGCGACGATGCGAAGCTATGGATTCTGTTCGGGCTGATTTTCGGGCTGAGTCTTGAGACCAAACACACAGTCGTCCTGCTCGGTGCGGCAGTCGCAATCGGGTTGCTCCTCACTTCCGCCCGGAAGAATCTCACCCTGAAAGAATTCTGGCTCGGCTGGACGATTGTCGTTGCACTCGCCCTGCCAAACCTGATTTGGCAGTACTTCAACGGATGGCCGTCAGTGGAGTTCTATCGTAACGCGACAATCTACAAGAACATATCGACACCGCCGTTTAAAGTAGTGGCGGACCAGGTGCTCCTACAAAACCCTCTTTCCCTCCCGGTCTGGTTGACAGGATTGATCTCACTTCTCTTCATGAAGGAGCGGAAACAATTCCGCATGATTGGTTGGATGTACATCGCGCTTCTCGCACTGATGATCATTTCACGGTCGAGCAGACCGGATCGGATTGCCGGGATATATCCCGTTCTCATCGCTGCTGGCGCCGTCGCGCTTGAAGCATTCGTCCTGAGGCAAAGAGTTTTCTGGCTCAAACCTGTCATTGCGGTGCTCCTGGCAATCGGCGGAATTGCGCTCGCGCCGTTAGGCCTTCCGATCCTTCCACCGGAAACGTTGGCCAAATACGTGCGCGTTCTCGGCGTTGTGCCGAAAATCGAGAGCGGAAAATCATCACCGCTCCCTCAATGGTTCGCCGACCGCTTCGACTGGGAAATCGTCGTGAAGACCGTCTCAAAGGTGTATGCCAATCTTTCTCCCGAGGATAGATCTCGTGCCGTCATCTTCGCATCGAGTTACGGACATGCGGGTGTACTTGAGTTCTACGGCCGACGGCTCGGCCTGCCGCGGGTCATTTCAAATCAGAATAACTACCACTCGTGGGGAAGAGGACGGGCGGACGCGGATGTAATGATCGCAATCGGGGGGAGCCGTTGGGACTGGCTGCATGTTTACGCGGAGGTAGATTCAGCCGCCGTCATCCCGGGCACGTACGCCATGAGCTGGCGTCTAAACATGCCGGTATACATTGCAAGAAAACCGATAGTCCCGATGAACGAAGTATGGGACAGGATAAAGCACTACGAGTAAACCTAAGTAACCTTGACAAGGTTTTCCAAACCTAGCCCTGCATCAAGTTGTACTCTTTGATCTTCCTGTACAGAGTTTTCCTGTCGATCCCGAGTATCTGAGCCGCTTTCGACTGGTGCCAGTTGGTGCGCTGGAGTATTTTTACGATATACCGCTTCTCGACTTCGGAGAGCGGCATATTGTCGGATGCGAGGTCATCTATGAGGTCGGTGGACTTCATCTGGAAAAGATGTTCAGGTAGATCATTGCAGTCGATGACATCACCGCCTGAGAGTGCAATGCTTCTTTCGATGACGTTCTCCAGCTCGCGGACGTTTCCCGGCCATGAATAGCGAAGGAGGCACGCCATCGCTTCGCGAGTTAACTGGATGTTCGCCCTGCCGAATTGCTCTCCATATTTCTTGAGAAAATGGTCGGTAAGTATCTGGATGTCTTCAGTTCTATCCTTCAAGTCGGGTACGTGTATGGAGATGACGTTGAGTCTGTAGAACAGGTCTTCCCTGAACTGGTCGTGCTTGACCATTTCCTTCAAGTCGCGATGCGTTGCGGCAATTACGCGTACATCTATTTTCTTCACGTCGTCGCTTCCCACCGGGCGAACTTCACCGGTCTCGACGACCCTGAGCAGCTTCGCCTGTGACCCGAGCGGCATGTCGCCAATCTCATCGAGGAACAGCGTGCCACCGTTGGCTGTCTCGAACAGGCCGCGTCGTGACGTTATGGCACCGGTGAACGCCCCTTTCTCATGCCCGAAGAGTTCGCTTTCAAGCAATGACTCCGGAATCGCACTGCAGTTCACCGTGACGAGCGGCATGGTCTTCCTGTCGCTGTTGTAGTGAATTGCCTTGGCGATGAGCTCTTTACCTGTTCCGCTTCTCCCCGTTATGAGGACGTTGCTGCGTGCGTGAGAGATCCTCTGAATGAGCGAGAAGATGTCCTGCATCGGCTTGCTCTTCCCGATGATATTGGAGAAGGAGTATCTCTGCTCGACTTCCTGCCTGAGAAACTCAACCTCCCGTTGGAGCCGACGCTGCTGGGTAGCTCGTTCCAGCAGGGCAAGTATTTCATCGATGTTGAATGGCTTGCTGACGTAGTCGTAAGCGCCGGCCTTCATCGAGTTGACGGCGGAATCGACCGATCCGAATGCGGTTATCATCACAACCATCGTGTCTTTCTGAAGATCCTTCACGCGCTTCAGAAGATCCATGCCGGACGCGCGTGGCATCTGGATATCGGTAATCACGATGTCGTAGTTTTTGTCCTCGACAAGTGACATCGCCTTCGTGCTGTCCGAGGTCGTCTCAATAGTGTATCCGGCACGCTTGAGGAATTTCTCAAGCATCGCCAGCATATTTACGTCGTCGTCAACCGCCAGTATTGAAATGTCTGCTCTCATATCTATTTCCGATTAGGCCCTTCCGGACCGGATTATTGACAAATTCAAACCTGCCCGGGCCGCGCGGCATCAGCTGCATAAACCGGGAAGCTTAACTTAAACACTGTTCCACCATCAATCACACTATCCACCGATATCGTTCCCTTGTGATCCTGGACAATCCTCTGCGTAATCGCCAGCCCGAGTCCCGTTCCCTTCCCCACTTCCTTCGTCGTGAAGAACGGATTGAAAATCTTCTGGAGGTTCTCCTCCGGGATCCCGCAACCGGTGTCGGCGATCGTCACCTCGACTGAACCGTCATCCAGCCCTCGCCCAACGGTGGTGGAAATCATCAGCTTTCCACCTTTTTCCATCGAATGAATCGCATTCACTATTAAATTTACGAAAACTTCCTGTAGTTGAGCAGCATCGCCGAACACGTATGAGAGATCTCTGTCAAGTTCGAGTGAAAGGACGATGGATGATTTGTCGATCTGATTCTTCAGGAGTTGCAGCACGTTCTCGATCTCGGCATTCAGCATAACCGGTTTCGATCGCATTTTCTTGGGCCGGGCGAAATCGAGAAGCTGCTGGATCAATTTCGCGATCCTGTTCGTTTCCCCGATTATCATCTTAAGCTCGTCGTAATCCCTGTCTCCTGATTTCATGTCCATCATCAGGTATTCGGCGTTACCGAGTATTATGTTCAACGGTGTGCCGATCTCGTGCGCAATACCGGTGGATATCTGACCGATGAATGAAAGCTTCTCGGTCTGCCGTAGCTCCATCTCATACTGCTTGATCTGTGTTACATCGCGCATAATGAGAGCGGTACCGATGAATGTACCCTGTTCATCTCTCAGCACCGTCCCAGTGAGACTCACAATTATTCTCTGTCCCGATTTAGTTTCGCAATCGAGCTCATAGTTCGTTACGGCTCCCTCATCGCGGATGCGTTTCAGGATTACTTCATCGTCGCCGATCAGTCTCCTTTCTTTGGGCAAGAGAATAGAGAACGGCTGTCCCGTGACTTCAGTGTGTTGCATCCCGAAGAGGAGTGCCGCGCCTTTGTTCCATGAGACGATCATGCCTTCGACATCCAGGCCGATGATCGCATCCGCAGAATTCTCCGTGAGGATGGAGATATAGTGAGCCTTCGACGTGACTTCTTCTTCAAGAAGGAAGCGTTTCAGGCCATAGCCGAGCTGGTCCACCATTGCCAGAAGGATGTTCATGCTCTCTTCCTGGAGGTCGATGACATTGCTTTCTCTGAGTGGAACCGAAGGGTATCCCAGGAAAAGGAGGCCGATAAGCGAGTCGCCTGCGGAGACAGGGAGCATCAATATGAGCCTGCGGTTCCCGGAGATTTCCTGCGCCACGGCGTAACTCCGGCGTGCACTCGATTCGCCTCCATACTGTCTGACAAGTGCAGTCAGGAAATCCTCACTCCTTACCGATACTCGTTCAGGCATGGCAGATTTGAAGACAAGCTGCTGGGTGTTCTGATCGAACACAAAGAACTCGACCGCGTTTGCCCTGGATTCCCCTTTTATTATCGTCGCCGCCGCGCTCAGAGCCTCATCGTAAGTATTCGCTGATCCGATAGTGTTCGTGAAACGGAGCAGCGTCTCTCTTTGCCTCTCTATGACCTTGCGCCGCGCCGCGCCTACCTCGCTCTGATATGCCTGGTAAGCATTGGCGTACTGGTATATGATTTCGTGAAAGCAGCCGTCGATCCTGCGCGAATACTCGAACAGCTGGTCCTGATTTCGCATCTTTTCGCGGACGACGGAGAGAATCGCATCCTCCCCCAACAGAAAGGTCTCATGTACCGCCGTCAATGTGAGAAGTCCGTTGTAAGGAGGCTTGACAATCCGATCCGTAAACTTCACAAGGCGTGACGGGCCGTGATTTTGGAGAAGATCGAGTATGCAATGAAGCAGTTCGGTGATCTGGCTCTTGAAGAAAGGGATCTGCGTGCTCCCGAAGTATTTCGGAATGGAATTAATTGTCCGCGCCCACCGGTCAGTTATTTCCTCGAAGTTCCCGGTCACTATTTCTACAATCTCATCCATGATCCACGCGCCGTTTGGATGTATAGCATGCCGACATCTTCATCATTTGACTCCGCAATATGCCGTCGCGATGCCGAAGGTCAAAGCAGAGGCGCTCACTTCCCGGAACTCAACACCGCGCATGACTTCCATGAAGTCGCTGCCGTCGGGGAAACCCGAGACGGAGTTCGGCAGGTACAGATAAGCACCGTGATCACCCGATACCAGACTGCCGATCAGCGGCAGGATTCTCCTGAAGTAAAAGAAGTACAGCTGCTTCACTGGAAATGCCCTTGGTTTCGAGAACTCGAGCACCACAATTCTGCCCCCGGTCTTGAGCACACGACGCATCTCGCTGAGGCCTTTCGAGAGATCGCCGAAATTTCTTGCACCGAAAGCGACCGCTGTCACGTCAAAGGTGTTGTCGGGAAAGGGGAGGCTCTCTGCACTGGCCTGGATAATCTCGATCTTGCCGTCGAGCCCAAGTCTCGTCGTCTTCAGCCGGAAGCCGTGGAGCATGTTCTCCGCAAAGTCGATGCCGACAATCTTGTCGGGATTCGCTTTCGCGGCCTCGACGGACAGATCACCCGTCCCGCATGCGACGTCAAGAAAAGAATTCCCCTGGACGAGCCTGGACAACCTTATGGCTCGCTTCCGCCAGCGGCGATCGATCCCCGCACTGAGGAAATGATTCAGAAAATCGTACCGGTGGGAGATGTCGTTGAACATCTTCCTGACGTACAGATTTTTCTCCCGCGAATTCCGCCCTTCATTCACAGGACTGAACTTCTCATTGTTCCGCATCTGCCCTGCGTTCCAACTCAGCTATCTTTCCACGGTAGTAGTCTGCCCGGTCAGGTTTCTTCTTCAAAAGAATACTGTACGCCTCGATTGCCTTCGTGAACCGGCCCTGCTGCTCGAAGATCATCGCCAGCGTATCAGTCGCAATTTCGGGGGTCAACTCAATTCCTTTGTCTTCTTCTCCTTGCCGCAAACCAGCAACTTCAGGTTTCAAAGGCCCAGCGGAATCGAGTTCGCGTGCGAGAGCATCGAGATCAAACTCTGCGGATTCATCCTGCGTTCCCCCTTCAAGTGCTTCCGGCTGCGATTCCTGGCGATTCAGTTCCGTATCTATCTTGTTTTCAAATTCACGCGTGACCTTGTCGATTATCTCTCTGGCGCTCCTCGACTCCAGATCTCCCGGTTCGACTTCTTCTTCCGGCACGGGATGGACTTCAGGAGACTCCACAGGCATCGGAGTCTTCACAAGTTTCGGAGGCAGCCTGGAAAAATCCTCGCCGACCAGGAACTCGATCCCCGGTATAAGAAAATCTTCTTCTGAAGTCTTCACGGGATTTGCCTTCAGTGTCTGCTCCACCGTCTTCATGATATCTCTTTGCGTCCCCTTGCGATACTCCTCAGCGATTTTCCTTCCGATCGAGTCAGCCTGTTCCTGGCGCACTAATTCTTCCTGAAGCGACTCGATCATCTTCGAACCGGGATGCAGGTCCGCGGCTTTCAGCAGTTCCCTCTTCGCATCACGATAGAATCCGGCGCGCATCATAGCCATCGCAAGAACCGCGTGACCAGTAGAATAGTTGGGATGTGCGATAACCCCCCGCTGAGCGATCGATAGTGCCTCCGCAACCTTGTCTATTTCAAGGTAGAAGTATGAGAGCATCGCGAAAAAGGCTGACCCAGGGTCCTTCTTCAGTCTCTCTTCAAGATATTGAAGGAGCACGAGGTCCTTGCCGCCATATTGAAAACTCATTGTCACTATGAGGTGAGGATCCTTCTGTGTATAGTCGCGAAACTCGTATTTTCGCCGGCAGGCGCAGTCAGAAGACGATTGGAATCCCGACTACCTGACAATTTGCTCCGCGACAGGCTGTGTCCTGGGCGCCATCTTCACTGCTGACTTCTTAGCGAGCATGGCCTGCCTGATAGAAAGAAATGAGATCGAGCCGAACCCGGTGAAAAACAGGAGCTGGAAAGGAACCGCTGCTATCTCCAGATCCACGATTGACAGGACGATTCCCGCCAGGCAGTAAAGCGCAAGGATGAATTCTGCGATGGAGACCCAATTGATCTTCCGTTGCGTATACTTCTTGTCTGCCCAGGATCCTTGTTTGCCGGTTACTCCGTATTTTGGCGTTCTGACAAACTCGGATTTCTTGTTGAGCAAACCTTCGATGACGGCTTTAGTGTTGTTCACTGATAGGCCCATGCTCCCTGCCATGAAGACCGGGAAGAGGTAAATGCGGCGTCGCCAGTCTTTGTATACATCCTTCTGGCTGTAGAGATAGAAGGCAAACGAACCGAAGAATGCGAATATGAATCCCCCCATCAACATGAAAGTAGCATCGTATTGCCCGGTATGTTTAATGAAAACCGCCGGTACTTGAAGTATCGCGATCAAGAGGACGAAGGGGTACACGAGGCTCGCACCGAGATGAATAGTCGAGTGCACCTTGATTCGCAGGGGAAGTTTCGATTTCCATACTTTGGGCAGGAGCTTCTTCGAAGCTTCTATGGCACCCTTCGTCCACCTGAACTGTTGTGAGCGAAGTCCGTTCACGTCAGCTGGCAACTCAGCCGGGGAAGTATAGTCCTTGAGAAACACGAACTGCCAGCCTTTAAGCTGCGCACGATAGCTCAGATCAAGATCTTCCGCCAGCGTATCTGCTTCCCAGTTGCCTGACTCCTCAATGCATCTACGGCGCCAAATTCCCGCAGTACCGTTGAAGTTTATGAAGAACCCCGCTTTGTTGCGAACCTGCTGTTCGATAACAAAATGACCGTCAAGGGCTATCGCCTGCGCGCGCGTCAGGAGCGAATAGTCGCTGTTGACGTGTTCCCAGCGAGTCTGGACCAGACCGATCTTCGAGTCTGCGAAATACGGAAGCGTACTTTTCAGAAAATCAGCGCGCGGCATGAAGTCGGCATCGAATATGGCGACATACTCTCCCCTCGCCTGCAACAGGCCGGATTTCAAAGCACCCGCTTTGTAACCCTGTCTGTTTCCTCTGCGAATGTGTTTGATATCAAAACCCTGTGCCAGCTTCTCACCGACCTTCTGCCCGATTATCGCAGTCGTCTCATCGGTCGAATCATCGAGCACCTGTATCTCCAGCTTGTCTTTCGGATAGTCCAGCGAACAGATAGCGTCGATCACCCTGTTCACAACGTACAACTCGTTATAGACCGGAAGCTGTATTGTGACAACCGGAAGTTCCTTCAATTCACCTTTCTGCGCGACCTGCCTATTTCTGTAACGGAAATAGTAATAGATCATCAGAAAACCGTTCGATCCGAATATGAACGGAAAACTCAAAGCTACTATGTATGAGATTAACAATGCATCCTCAACACGCGCTGACATTCTTAATTGCTCCTTTCCGGAGATTCCTCCGGACTACAATTACCAATTCGTTACCAATGCCAATAAGATATCTTGACTTAGTTTATCTTCCGCCTGGCTGAGCCCGGCGTCTCTGTTCGATGGACCTGCACTGGGATCGTATTCACCCCAGTCCGAGAATTCCTTTGTCCAAATATTTTTCTGAGTTTTCAAATTCTCGAATCTGACCGAAACATTCACAGTAATCTGCCACTTGCCAACCTGTTCATTTCCGCTGATCACAGTTGGCTGGGTAGTCACGCTCGTAATGGTACCAATTACTGCAGCGTCTGCAGTTGACATGTTCGTGACCTGAAGAGTATTGTCCGATATCAATTGCTGCGTGAGCATGTTAGTCAAATTGACTCTCAGAGTCGGGTCGCCAAAGCCGCTCTTATCGTCAAAGACCTGCACGGCGACAGTATGAACCCCGGGCGGAAGCGAAGCCCCGCGAAAGGAGTACGTGCAGCCGTCGATAGCCAGCAAAAGCGCAAAAACGGCCCAATATTTCATCAAACATCCCTTAATTTATACTCTTGAAGCTTGCGATACAAAGACCTCATGCTGATGCCTAAAGCCCGGGCGGCAAGTCTTTTATTCCCGTGAAATTTCTCGATAGCAGTCTTTATGAGATACTTCTCCATTTCTTCCAGGTTGAGTTCCTTGCCGTCCGAAGAATCTCCAATCTCAGTCTCGCGATCCGAGAAATGTTGCGGCAAGGGGAGCGACAGTTTCCTCACACCGGCACCCGATCCGAGAAGTGCCTTCAGGTCAACTATGTCGTTCTTGATTTCCCAGAGTGCCCGCAGTATAAGCTCGCGTTCAGATTCCTCGGGAGTCTTGTCTACACGAACCGGGAGGAACCTGCTGGCTGGCTCAGCCACATAGAGGGTGTCCGGCTTTGGCAAATATTTATCCAGCACGCCGGTATTCACCTGGTTCCCTCGCTCCAGGACGATCACACTTTCGATGAGATTCTTCAACTCGCGCACGTTGCCGGGCCACTCGAGTCCGGCAAGAGTCTCGACAGCATCTCTGGTGAAACCGCCGAACTCTATCCGGTTGCGATCTACAAACTCCTTCGAGAATTTTTCGATGAACAACGGTATGTCTTCGCGCCGTTCCCTCAACGGAGGGATGAACAAGCTGACCGAACGCAGACGGAAGTACAGATCCTGACGGAAATATCCCTTCGCAACCTCCTCCTGGAGGGATTTATTGGAGGCAGCAACGACTCTCACGTCGGCGGTTTGTGTTGAGGATGACCCGACCCGCATGAATTCACCCGTCTCGATTACGCGTAACAGCTTGACCTGCGTGGAAAGCGGCGTGTCGCCGATCTCATCCAGAAACACTGTACCACCATCCGCGATCTCAAAGTATCCCTTCCGAGATTCAACCGCGCCGGTGAACGCACCTTTCTGGTGACCGAACAATTCCGACTCGAGTATCCCTTCCGGTATCGCACCACAGTTGACGGCTACAAGCGGCTTATCAGCGCGTGTGCTGGCGCCGTGTATTGCGCGCGCGATCACTTCCTTGCCTACGCCGCTCTCGCCGCTGATCAACACCGTGACATCTGTGGGAGCGACTTGCATTGCCGTCGCGACCACCTCCTTCATGACCACCGATACGCCAACTATTCCGAACTTTTCCTGAAATTCTTCCGGAGTCATCTTTTCCACTTCTTACAGGACAATTACCTGTCCATCATGGACCAACTTCAGTTCATTGACACCAAACTTCGCGGCAAGTTCCTCTTTCCACTCGCCTCCATCTTCAAGTTCCTTCGGAATGTGAGTGAAATAGATATTATCATTCCTATTTCCCGAAAGAGCCGCCACCTCCTCTAGCGGAGGATGCGTGGCTTCAATGAAGGATACTCCGCCGTCCAGGTAATTCCTGGCTTCCTCAAGCGAAGCCAGGTCGCTGCTGAAGAAGAACCTCTTTTTACTTTCCCTGACAATTACCGAAAAACTCACGGGAGTTATTCCGAAGTCCTCGGCGTATTTCGTGTATTTGTCCAGATGCATCGTCCGGACAAATTCCAGTTCGACATCCTGTCTCAATCCCATGACACCCGGCTTGAGTGGAAGAAGCGAAATCTCGAACGACATTCTTCCATTATATATGAACATGTTAGCAAGCCAAAGACTGGCGAACTCCACCTGGGTGAACGGGATATGGACCTTCAGCGGTTTTCTTCTTTCCTGAACATGCATTGCGGTCAGCACCGCCGGGAGTCCTGCGGAATGGTCGGCGTGCATATGAGTAATGAATATTTCCTGGATCGAAAAGAAATCGACATCCGCACTCTGCATGGCGCGCATCGCATCGGAGCCACAATCGATCATGAATTTGTTTTCTCCAACCTCGATAAAATAGCAGCTGTTGAATCTTTGCGGACTTGAAAACGCTGATCCCGAGCCGAGAACAGTAACCTTCATCTCTGCACCACAATGCAGTCTATCGACCGGCTCTTCAGATCCCCTGCAAGCCCGTCGGCCGCAGCCCTGCTTGAGAAACTCCCTGCGCTCACTCCGTATAGCGTCCTTCCACCATCATCCTTTGTAAACATCTTACCATTGATTCCATGGGCCTTCAGTTGTTGCACAAATCTGCGCGCGTTATCCACGGTTGAGAAAACCCCCAGCTGTACCAAATAGACGGCAGACTGCACGGTCACCGAAGTATCCACCGGAGCCACAGGAGGAGACGATTGGACCTGAGATGATGGCACTGCCTGAAGGGAATCTCTGAGTCCGAGAGGATCTGACACCGGGGATGGCATCGAAAATTTGTTGAGCTCGACATAATCGCGGTGGGCAGACGCGTAGTCACCGGCGGCGTAGTGATACTTGTACAATTGAAGTAAGGCTTCCCGCGCGATAGGTGTCCCTTCGTTCTCAGCAATGATTTCCTTGTACATATCAGCCGCGGTAACAGCATCCTGTGTCAGCGCGGCACGGACGAACATTGCATATGGATCTCCCGGGTTAGCTTCGTCGAGATATGCACGTGCCTTGTCGAGGTTCCCTGCTTTGAGTGCCTCATAGGACAGTGCACCATTCCCGCCGTCCAGAGTATCTGTCTTCTGATCTATCTGCGACGGGCCGCTGCTTGTAAACCGCTGGGCATAAGCCTGCGGGGACACGCAAAAAAATGCGAGCAGTAAAAAGCCTGGGAGAAAACTCAGGATAGATTTCATTTTATATAAGGTTGTGGACAATGTCACCGAACAACGTCGCAGATGATGCTCTGTCGATTTTCACTCTGACCGTATCTCCCGGCGCGAATGGTCTGGCCGGGAATATAACAGTCTTGTTCGTATCGGTACGACCGCTGAGCTGCAGGTCAGATTTCCTGCTATTCCCATCGATCATCACGTCAACAGTCTTGCCGACAATGGACTGGTTAACTTCGTGCGATATTCCTTGCTGCAGTGACACGATCTCACTTAGTCGCCTTGCCTTGACTCCATCCGGCACATCGTCACCGAGCTTGAATGCAGGAGTACCTTCGCGTGGCGAGTACTTGAACATATAAGCCCCGTCATAACGGACTTCCTCCATCAGGCTGAGAGTCTCTCTGTGTTCTTCTTCCGTCTCCGTCGGGAAACCAGCGATTATATCTGTCGACAGCGCAACATTCGGTATACGTGTCCTGATTCTGCCAACGAGAGAGAGGTAGTGCTCCCTGGTGTACGTCCTGTTCATGGCCTCAAGGACTCGATTCGATCCTGACTGGACGGGAAGATGGATGTATTTACAGAGGTTGTTATGTGTTGCGATGGTTTCGATTAGTCTGTCCGACAGATCCTGAGGATGTGAAGTTGTGAACCGCACCCGAAGTTTTGAATCCACACGCGCGACCGCAGACAGGAGATCGGCAAAATCATCTCCTGCATCTCTGTACGAATTCACGTTCTGTCCGAGCAGAGTCACTTCCCGGAAGCCTTGTTCGACAAGCTGCTCCACTTCCCTGACGATGCTGGCGAGAGCCCGGCTCCGTTCACGTCCTCTTGTAAAGGGGACTATGCAGAAGGTGCAGAACTTGTCGCAGCCTCGCATGACTGATATCCAGGCAGAGATGCCTTCGGTCCTCAACGGCGTGATGTCGTCATATGTTTCCGTCCGGGAGAGTCTCACTTCAATTCCGCGCGAGCCAGCGAGTGCTCCGTGAAGCAGCTCGGGGAGCTTGCGGTACTCGTCCGGTCCGACCACTATGTCCACGTTGTGTCGCTCGATAAGATTTGACCGGAGCCTTTCCGCCATGCATCCGAGGACGCCGACGACAAGGTCGGGCCTGGCAGACATCTGTTTCTTGATAACCCCGAGCCTCTGGTGGATTTTTTCCTCAGCATGCTCACGTACACTGCACGTGTTGAGCAGAACCACGTCTGCTTCATCCATCGTCTGTGTCGGCGAGTACCCCGACTTGTTCATGATGCCGAGCACGATCTCAGTGTCGGCCAGGTTCATCTGACAGCCGTAAGTCTCGACGTAAACCTTTCGACGAACCGATCCGTCGGAGAATCTATTTTCTTCAATACTCATTTGCGCCAAAATGTCACTATTTTGTATAAATTCGTCAATAATTTACTTTTCAGCGCTAGAATAATCAAACCAGCGAAACACCATGTATGAGCTTGGCCCAATTTGCCACCGAAGGCAGCAATTCTGGAGAGAAGAAGTGCCGCTTAGGATGGAATGAACGCCCAATCTCTTCAATCAATCGTCTTCTTGCATCAAGGTCCAAGTCCCGACCCCAAGCCACGAATGCCGGGTCGTCGCATGCACAATGGATTGGAAAAGTGTCAGTGATCAAGAATAGAGGACTGGAGACCCAGACTCCCTCTTCCTGCCTGACTATCGAGACTTCGCCCACAGCTGAAACGCGGATCCTGATATCTGGGATGTTGTTTCAGTTCTCCAATGGGAGTCTTTCCTGAGGCAGCAATAAAGAGGCGCCTGTCGGCTGACAACAGGCGCCCATCATGGTCCCGAAAGACCGGGACTCTTTCCCCAGGCTGTAGGGCTGTAAACTGTCCCCTCGATGCACGAAAGATAGGAAGGATGCCGGAGTGAGGCTTTGACGTTTCTCACACTTGGCCGAAGTGGTTTGGCACACGAGTGTCAACACTCCCACAGGTACGTTCATGAATGTCTGAGAATGTCTTCGGTCGGCTCGTTTCAGGTGACCGGAATCCTTTGGGGATCTTTGCACATGCACTGCGACCTCTGTTGCCGAATCCAACCCCGAAGGTCAAGACGAAACCAAAAGGAGAGAGCTGACAGTACCGACGTGATCAGGATACAGCGTCACTGATCGCCAACGATTACTATCGGTGTTTGTATTTTGACGCCCGGTTCGATAACTTGTTCACGAAATTCCCGAACGGAACAAAAAATTAGGAGAGTCAGTGAAAATTGCTGTCCTATTGGGCGGCAGCTCGCCGGAACGCTTGGTTTCGATCGCGTCGGGCAAAGGTGTTATAAACGCACTCCGCCAGCTCGGACACGAAGTTGTCGCCGTCGATCCGGCGCAGGGACCGGCGCAGATTCCCGAGCGCGAGCTTCTCTCTCAGGCGGTCGGTAGTAACCCGCCAACGCAAGAGTCGCTTCGCGAGCTTTCCTCCAGGAATTACCTCGCAGCTTTGGATTCAGAAACCTTTGACAACGTCGAGTTGGCTTTCATAATCCTGCATGGCAAGTGGGGTGAAGATGGGATAGTCCAGTCACTCCTTGAGCTTCGAAACATTCCTTACACAGGTTCAGGGGTCATGGCAAGCGCAATCGCCATGGATAAGGTTATGTCAAAAAAACTGTTCCTTCATCATGGGACAGCGACCGCGGACTGGTACGATTACCAGGTGAATTCCAAGCCTCGGTCGTCCCTCGTGAAGAAAGAGGCAGCGAGAATCGGCTACCCCAATGTCGTCAAACCAAACGATCAGGGTTCGTCCGTCGCTATCACGATAGTCAACGATGAATCGGAACTCGACCCCGCCCTTGATGAGGCAGAGAAGTTTTCATCTACTGTGATGGTGGAGAAGTTCATAGAGGGGGCGGAGTTGACGGTCGGAATACTAGGCGATGAGCCGCTCCCGGTAATCGAGATACGACCGCACGGCGGCTTCTACGATTATCACCACAAGTACACGAAAGGGATGACTGACTATTTGATCCCGGCACCGATAGAGAAATCTTTCGCAACGAAGCTGCAAGAGATTTCCGTAAATACGTTCCGCTCGCTCGGGTGCAGGACCTTCGGAAGGGTGGATTTCCGCGTCGGGGCGGACAGTACACCGTATTGCCTGGAAGTGAACACAATTCCAGGCATGACCGAGACGAGTCTTGTGCCAAAGGCCGCTGCTGCTGCGGGCATTTCATTCAAAGAACTGGTCGGGAGAATCGTAGAACTCAGCCTGAATGGGAAATGAAGGCTCCTAACTTCCAGAGAATCTCAAAAAGCCTCAAGAAGAAGAACGCGCTAATTCTTCTTGTAGTCTCGATAGGACTTGTGTACATACTGTTTGATCAGAAGGGACTCATCCAACGAGTAAGGTTGGCGAGTGAAAAGGCATCCCTCGAAGACCGGATCGAACAACTGCGGAATGAGAACGCTGCGATGCAGGCCGAAATCACGAAACTGCAGAGCAGCGACAAGGAAATTGAACGGATAGCTAGAGAGAAGTATTTTATGCACAGGCATGGTGAAAAAGTCATCAAGATCGAGCCAAAGTAGCGCCCGCGAAGCAAACCGAGCTTCGTCGGGATTATTTTCTCCTCCCAAGTCAGCAATTCCACTCGCCGAAAGAGTCCGTCCTCAAAAGTTCGAGGAATTCATCGGCCAGGAACACTTAGTGGGAGAAAACGGCACGCTCCGCAAGATGATCGACAGCGGCAATATCCGCTCGATGATTCTTTGGGGGCCGCCTGGAACCGGGAAAACGACGCTCGCCCGGCTGATAGCCGGCAAATTGCAGGCAGATTTCTTCCAGATAAACGCGGTGTCATCCGGGGTGCAGGAGCTCCGCGAGATAATTTCCACCGCGCGCAGGTCGCTCGAGATTGGCAGACGAACGATCCTATTCATCGATGAGATTCATCGCTTCAATAAAGCGCAACAGGATGCGCTTCTTGAAAGCGTCGAGAATGGGTCGGTTATCCTGATCGGCGCAACGACGGAGAACCCATCGTTCGAGGTCATCTCTCCACTCCTTTCGCGAAGCCAGGTCTATGTACTTGAGACCCTCGGCGAGGAAGACCTGACAAGAATCCTCCGCCAAACTGTTGGACAGGACGAGGTCATCGGAAAGATCCGAGACAAGTCGGGAGAGACCGCATTGATACAGCCCGACGCGGAGGAAGAACTGGTCCGGCTGAGCGGCGGAGACGCCCGCGTGATGCTGAACGCGCTGGAAGTTGCGCTCGACCTCGCCCAGAAAAAATCCCCTCTCCAGATAACTCGCGATGTGGTGCGGGAGGCTTACCAGATCAGGCATTACAAGTATGACCGGACGGGAGAGGAACATTACAATTCAATTTCCGCATTCATAAAAAGTGTGCGCGGCAGCGATCCTGACGCGGCAGTTTATTATCTGGCGAGGATGCTCGAGGCCGGCGAGGATCCGAAGTTCATCGCAAGGCGTCTCATCATACTCGCTTCCGAAGACATCGGCAACGCCGAACCTTACGCTCTCACGCTGGCGACGGCGTGTTTCACAGCCGTGGATTATGTTGGAATGCCGGAGGCACGCATCATACTTGCGCAGGCAACGACCTATCTCGCGAGTTGTCCAAAAAGCAACGCCTCATACATATCTATCGAGCGAGCGACCGCGGACGTCAGCGAGAAGCCGTACCTTCCGGTTCCTCTTCATCTTAGAAACGCTCCCACAAAATTGATGAAGGAACTCGGATATCATAAGGACTACAAATACGCTCACGACTTCGGTGACCATTTCGTGGAACAACAATACCTGCCGGACGTAATCAAGGACAGGATTTATTATGAGCCGTCCGATATCGGAAGAGAAGCTGCGCTGAAGAAATATCTCGAATCACTGTGGAAGAAACGTAAGAAATAGTCCGTCCTGTCTAGTCAGGTCAGACTGCAGAAGGGATTTTCCAGATGAAATATATTATCGGAGTCGATCTCGGCGGAACCTATATCAAAGCGGGATCTGTCTCCAGGGCCGGGAATATCTTGTTTCAAACATCGTTGCCATCTCAGGGAGAAATCGGGCCTGAAGCGGTTGTCAGCCAGATTGCGAAGGCAGTTGAAACCATAAAGCAGAACCACACCGGAGATGAATTGCTCGGCGTGGGAATCGGATCTCCCGGCATAGTGGACCTCGACGGGGGTACGGTAAAATATCCTCCCAATCTCGCGAACTGGAAAATCTTCAGGTTGGGCGAAGAGACCGCCGGGAAGATCGGGACGCGTGTGGAGGTGGAAAATGATGCCAACGCTGCGGCAGTCGGGGAATCGAAGTTCGGCTGTGGAAGGGGACTCAATAATTTCATCATGATAACTCTCGGGACCGGAGTCGGCGGCGGTTTTGTCGTGGATGGTAAAATCTTCCGAGGCGAGTCTGGCGGAGCGGGAGAAATAGGCCACATGACAATCAACTTCGATGGCCCGCTCTGTGGATGCGGCAACCACGGTTGTGTCGAAGCTTACGTAGGCCAGAAGCATCTTTCCCGCCGCGTTGCAGAGCAGCTCAAGACTCATCCTGATTCGCTCATCAACACTCTTATCGGTGGTGACCCGGAAAGACTCGAACCGAAGACGATCAGTCAGGCCGCCGAGCAGGGCGACGAGTTTGCCCTCCAGGTGTGGAACGAGACAGGGATGTACGTAGGGACCGCAATCGCATCATGTTTCAACTTGTTTGACATCGCCACAGCCATAGTTGGCGGCGGAGTAGCAAAAGCTGGGAAGCCGCTCCTCAGTTCAATTGAAGCGACGACAAGAGAGCGAGTGCTCTCTTCCTTGAAGCCGCGCGTGAAAGTGATCAAGGCGGAGCTTGAAAACTCCGCGGGCATTCTCGGCGCCGCCGCGTTGATAGCGTAGTGACATCCTTATCGTTCAGAGAGCCGAACTGCTGACAGCTGGAGTGACGTGAGAACCGTATTATCCATATTCATCCTGCTCTTCAGCGTTTCAGCGCTTCAAGCTTCCGAAAGATTCCTTCCGTCATCACTAAAGCTTATTATTGCAGGCAGTCCTGCCGTGGACACCACGCAGAAAGAT
>CAZRXH010000001.1:111953-118966 GCA_964603995.1 uncultured Bacteroidota bacterium
GTCTCGTATGATTTCAAATCCCAGAAAGGAAGGGTGAACGTCGCGAACACGATAATCGACAAGAGTTACTATCACGGACAACTCATAAAGAAGTATGCGAAAGACGTCCTCTATGTGGAAAACGGCAGATTCACCACCTGCGACAAACCGACGCCTGATTATTATTTCCAGAGCTCGAAGATGAAACTCGTCGTCAATGACAAGATCATCGCAGAGCCTATCATAATGTATGTGGATGGCGTTCCCGTATTCGCGCTCCCCTTCGGCGTCTTCCCAGCCAAGTCCGGAAGACGCAGCGGGATAATAACTCCTTCGTTCGGAGAGAGCCAGGACTACGGCAGGTATCTCTCACACTTCGGCTACTTCTGGGCCATAAATGATTACTCCGACCTGACGACCACCGCGGATTGGTGGACACGCGGGAAGTTCGACATCAAGACCGGCCTCCGGTACAATGTCAGGTACCTGTTTAATGGAAGCATTTACGGAGCATACGCTTACCAGGCAAACGGACAACCTGGCGACCCGGGCAGAACCGTCCTGACGAACTGGGACCTGTCCATCACGCACCAGCAGACGATTGACCCGAACACGCAGCTGACCGCCAACGTCAGCATGAGCTCCCAGAATTATTTTCAGTCGACTGCGCTCAGCTACCCGCAACTGCTTCAACAGAATCTTGTCTCGGACGCCTCTCTGTTCAGGAGCTGGCCGGGGTCCGGCAACAGCATGTCGATCAGTATTCACAGGGACCAGAACCTGCAGAACGGATCGATATCCGCGAGCCTTCCCATTGTTTCGTTTTCCCATAGCCAGAGCTATCCGTTCCGAAGCGCTGCACACGCGAACACACCGCTGAACCAACTGGCGTGGTACGAACTCATCGGGTATTCCTACAGCGGGCAGTTCAGGGACAACATTTCCAAGCAGGCCGACTCCACTGCTGTCGGCGGCTTCGACAGGTTCAACGGATACGGCGCGCAACATTCTGTGTCCATCAGCGCGTCGCCGAAGGTCGGGTACTTCACCCTTTCCCCGTTTGTTTCCATTACGGACATGATGTATCCCTCACGGACGATCTTGCGAGATATAGCCGGTTACGGCGGCAGAGACAGCGTCTATAGCGAGAAGCAGCACGGCTTTTACAACGTCGGTTACTTCAACACAGGCATATCCGCCAGCACCCGGCTCTTCGGAATCATGCAACCCAACATTTTCGGGATAACGGCGTTCAGACATACACTTCAGCCAAGTATTACCGTGAGTTACCAGCCAGACTTCTCCAAACCGTTCTGGAACTACTACAGTCATTACGATTCGTTGAACGGGAACCAGGTGAAGTACAGCTACTTCGGGTCGCAGGACTACATCTTCGGAGGAGCGCCGCAGGGAGCGTTCGGTGGAATGACATTTTCGCTGAGCAACAACTTCGAGATGAAAACCAGATCAACCGACACATCCCAGACGGAAAACAAGATTCAGCTCCTGAACCTTGGCTTAAGCATGTCGTACAATTTTCTCGCGAAGGGGAGCACGCTGCCTCTCTCAGAGCTCAACGTGAACTACCGCACGAACATCGCCGGTAAAGTGGATATCGGCGGGGCAAGCACGTTCAATTTCTATCAATACGACTACGCGACGGGCCAGAGAATAAACAGACTCCTCCTCTCCGAAGGGCAGCTGCCCGACATGACAAGCTTCATCCTGAGTTTCTCAACGTCATTCCAGGGCACAAAGAAACAGCGCAGCTCAGAGCAACGACCGCAGGAAGAAGATTCAGTCAGGTCAGAACAGCAATACAACACATTCTACCAGCAGATGCAGCCACCCGACCTCAGCATACCGTGGAACTTGAGTCTCGGTTTCAATCTGGGAATCAGCAGACCCACTCCAATTTCAGTAAGCAAGCAGGCATCTCTGCAGTTCAACCTTGGTTTCAACCTGACGGAGAACTGGAAGATCGGATTTACCGGAGGTTATGATTTTATTCAGCATGATCTCGTTGTGCCCACGGTGACAGTCTACCGCGACTTGCATTGCTGGGAGATGATGTTGAACTGGAACCCAATCGGTTACTTACGCGGTTTTAATCTTGAAATTAGAATCAAAGCTCCGCAACTTAGAGACATAAAGATAACGAAGAGAGAGTATCAAAATATTGGATTCTGATATAAAAGTCCGGCGCGCAAAGGTGGGAGATGTACAGCAAATCGTCTCGCTGATAAATTCATACGCCGAGAGGGGCGAGATGCTCTACAGGTCGCAGAGTCAGGTCCTCCAACAGGTGAGAGATTATTTCGTGGCGGTTTCGGCCAATGCAGGTCCCGGCTCCGACGCATCGTCCAGTCCGAAAGATCCGACTGACGATACCGTTCTCGCTTGCGGTTCGCTCGATATCACCTGGAACGACCTCGCCGAACTCCGGTCGCTCGCCGTGAGCGACAAGGTGCAGGGTAGAGGACTCGGTACGCTGGTCGTCGAGGCGCTCATGGACGACGCCATGGAACTGGGCCTGAAACACGTTTTCGCCTTGACGTATAAACCACACTTCTTCGAGAGACTCGGTTTCAGGATAATCGACAAGCAGCAGCTTCCGCACAAAGTCTGGAGTATCTGCATAGACTGCCTGAAGTTCCCTGTCTGCGACGAAGTCGCGATGCAGATCGAAGTGGACGAGTGGGCAAAGAAGCGCGCAACTTCTGATGCGAAGTAGCAAATCCCACTTGCATTAGTGAACTGCGACTCACTTCTGAGGTGAGTCGCCGCTGATTAAAAGTCCGATTGCTGCCTAAACCACCATAGTAACGAGAGGGCGTGATTTTACTTCGCTGCTTCACCGACCGTGACGGCTGCAAGCCTTCTCTTTCTCGCTTTATAGGCTTCCATCGTATAAACCATCCCAAGCATCAGGGACATCACCCCCGCAGCCAGTAGAACGGCGACCACCGGGTGAACACCGCCTGGCAGCAGCTGTGCCAGCCCAAGATTTACCGGCGAACCGTACACAATCATCAGGTGCACAACGTAAACAGTGAGTGAACTCCTCCCTATCGCAGGAAGTATGCGCGGGAATCGTACTGCGCGCATGCTGACGTATCCCACCCCGGAGGCGACAAGCGTCACCAAACCAAACCGTAAGAAGTTGACCGCTGGAAGCGCGCGCCAATAATCGACGTACGGCGAGACATACTGTATCTGGATGAGGAAGAAGACCACGAACAGCGCCATGGCAACTGCGGAAGCTCTCATGAAATTCTTAGACAGGACACGCGCCCGAACGTCGGATGGAAGCTGTATCGCAAGAGCACCGAAAGACGCTCCGGCAAAGAGATAAGCCGAGAAGGGAAAGAATGTAAAGAAAGAACCGGCCCGAAATGTCAGGTATGGATATAGAAAGGGATTGAGAAACTTTTCCCAGGCAATCGGCTCGGTTATCGGCGCAATTACCAGAGAGAGCACCGCCGCGATTACGTACGACCTGAGCAACGCCTTGTTCGTCTTCGCGAATAACGCTATCACCAGGATTATCAGAAGAGACAGAGAAATGATATGTAACGCGTCAACGACAAAGAACACTTTCCACGAAGCCTCCGGCACTGCTGCAGGATCGTAAAGCATCTGCAACGGCATGTGAAGACCATAACCAAGAAGCAGGAGAGTCACGATTCTCCTTATCCTTCTCTTTTTCGCCTTGCCTGAGACGGAGAGGTAGCCGCCATTGTTCTTCACCGTCGCTACTACGAACGCGAGGCCGGCTGAAAAGAAAAAGAACGGAGCAGTCAGTCCCCGAAAGAAAGTCCAGAATTGGAACAGCACACTCGAGCCGTCTTTGTATATCGGGCTGAGTACCGCATCTACCGTGTGCCCTTCGATCATCAGCATCACTCCAATGGCACGAAGGATGTCGAGCAAAACTAATCTATTCTTGTCTTCCATCAGTTTGGCATCTGGTTCATTCGTACGAAATTTTCTGACATCGAAATATCAGACGCATTACAATCCAAAAGGTTGTCATGCGGAATTGCGCACGATTAGTTGGACGGAATTTCTCCCGATATTGTTCAAACAGCCCGACGATTAGACTATAGACTTCTCTATTTAGCCGGAACGCCCTGCGACTTCAAATATTCCGGGAATTCCATTTTCTTGTAATAATCGTCACCAATATACTTCAAAACATTGAGAAATTCCGCAGGCTTCATGTAACCCGGCGCCGCCGTAATCGGTCGTCCGTCCGAAGAGAGAAAGACAGTGGTCGGGTATCCATTGACGCCGAATGCCGATGCGAGCTGAGCGTCGGTCACCTCCGTAGTGTCAATTGTCTCCTTGTTGTTGCTCTCGGCGTTCAGTTTCACGAGGACATACTTTTTGTTGAGATACCCGCGTACGCTTTCGTCGGAGTATGTGTCCTTGTCCATCCTCTTGCACCAGCCACACCAGTCGGTGTAGACATCTATAAGGACCTTCTTATTTGTCGCGGCAGCTTCCTTCACTCCCTTCGTGAAGCTGGTCCACTTGAGTTCTCCATTCTGACTCTGGTTCATCTTCGGCCCCCCGCTGGTTAGCAAAAAGGTGCTCAACAAAACAATCCACATCGAATTCATTTTAGCCTCTTCTGGTTTAGAATATGTCGAACTGATATATAAACGGTAAAGGAGCCCGGAAAAGTTCATCCAATTTCGGAAGAACCGACAAATCCGCCGAGGCGAAACCGTATCTCACTGCGTCGCTTGGTTTTAGAAACCCCGAATAAACCAGCGAAAACACTTCGATATCCGCCTCGAATTGGACAGGCCGCCTGGTATCATCAACGGCAGTCTCGCCGTCGTGCACATGCAGACTCATTGGACGGGAGTTCTGAGGCAGGTTGCCGTCGTTGATCCTCAGGACAAAGTCATTGGGAGATTCAATCGAATGCCTCATCAGGGCCAATGCATCCCGGACGTTTATTACCCTAAGCATGAAGCCGGACGCCACTGTAGCAAGGGACTTGTACTCAAAAAAGAGCCTGCGATACTCTTTCTCTCTGGGTTCCCTCAGAAAGAGATGAAGCGGATAATCTGCCGGAGCGAGGAACTTCACTCTCGACACTTGTTCGCCGAGTGCCGACACGAATCCCCAAAGCCCGCGGTGCGCGGCAGCACTGAGACCCACCAGTTCCTTGATGTTTATTACCGATTCGCCCGGCGCACTCTTGGTAGATGCGGTCTCCTTGTAGATCTCCAGTGCCAAATACCCTTTAGCTTCACCGTCGTCATATATGTAAGCGTCTCTGAATTTCGGAAGCACGACGAGATCCCAGAAACTATCGTTGCGAACCGGCGTGAAGCCACCCGAACGCTGGATTTCCTGTTCGAGTATCCTTTTTACTTTGCTTCTGTCCAACTTACCAAACACACGGACGCGTGAGCGCTCTGTAAAAGTTGTGATGTCACCAGGCGATAGCTCGTATTCCATCATGGTTCCGACAAACGCGTACCCGTACTTCTTGTAGAATCGATGCTTGAAGGGAAAAAGCATCGAGACAGGAAAATCCATTTCGTACATTTTCCTCAAAGCGTCTTCCATGAGAATGTCCGCTATCCCGCGTCTCCTCGCTTCGGGCTGGACTGCAACAGCGGCAATCCCCGCCATAGGCATCTTCACGCCCCGTGAGTAGACCTCGAATGGAGTGATCCTGATGCATCCTAGCAAACCTGCGCCCATGCTTCTGTCTTCGATAACGTACATGTTCGACAGAGTGTACCGCGGATTGTTCTCAATGCTTACGCGGATGACGGATGTATCTTCGAGAAAAGATTTCGAAAGGAGTGCCGCTATCGCGTCGCCGTCACTTCCGGTGGCTTGTCGAATTATCATCCGAAGTATCCTTTGAATATTCAGCTTCCGGTTCGCTCAACAACTTCGCGGTCTCCTGATAGACCGTTTCTACCGTTATCCCTTCACCGGCACTTTCGAAAGTGCAGACATGAGGATCACCCGGACATTTCATCTGACAGAAATTATCAGGTGGAAGAATGATTCTAGAAGCACTGCCGATCGGGCCCCACAACTTTGGCGAGCACGCGGTGAGAGGACAAAACATCGAGACCGTTGGCGTTCCGACTGCTGCAGCAATATGCATCGGACCGGTGCTGGACGAAACGAAAACGCCGACACTCGATATTACCGCAGCAAGCTCGCGAAGCGACAGTTCACCGAAAGCCGTCCTCGCACCGCGGTTGCCAGCCTCCGAAAAAGCTCTCTCAAGTTCCCGTTCACTCTTCGAACCGGTCACCAATACATGCACGCCCGATTTGAGAAGTCTTTCCGCAAGCTCTGCATATCTCCCAACATTCCAGTTTGGCGATGAATGTCCGCTGCCGGGATGTACGCAAACTATGGGTCCGGCGGTGTCGAAGCCTTTTCTCTCCAGATAGTCGCGCGCTGATCTCGATTCTTTCTCGGTCAGGAAGATCTCGGGCTTCGTCCATGTCTCTTTTGCTCCCACACGCCTCG
This sequence comes from uncultured Bacteroidota bacterium, assembly GCA_964603995.1. Classification (GTDB taxonomy): domain Bacteria; phylum Bacteroidota; class Ignavibacteria; order Kryptoniales; family JAKASW01; genus JAKASW01. The sequence continues at coordinate 118,452 of CAZRXH010000001.1, forward strand.
CCAGGTCAAGCATGTAATCGGACTCGTGCCGCAGCGGATTATACTTTTGCCGCGACACGCCGTGCATCAGAGTGATCACTTCGTATAAGATGTGCCCGACACCCACGCGATATGGAATGCCCGCAAGGAACAGCATGTATGCGAGACGCTGAGTCGGCATAAGGAGAAGCGCCGCATCGAATTTGTGAGAGCGGATTTCCCTGACCTTTTGCCTGAAGCCTGCGCCACCCTTGCCTTCGGGATCATCGGTGATGATAACGTCTATGTTGGGATTCCCATTGAGAAGCGAACTCGTGTACGACGAAACGAGCGCCCCCACGAAACAGTCTTTGAACGATTGTTTTAGTGTGTGATACACCGGCGTCGAGAGCACTACGTCACCAACTCTATCGGGCCTTACCACCAAAACTCGGAAGTGGTCTTTATTGAAAAAAGTCAGCAAACTCCACTCAATACAGTTCTAACGTTCAATATAAGTCATCGAATGGTTTGTTTCATAACTTCCAATAGTCAAC
>CAZRXH010000002.1:0-24565 GCA_964603995.1 uncultured Bacteroidota bacterium
GTGTCGAGTGAGTATTCAATACCGATCACGTGCCTGACGGTGAGACAGCAAAAACACTACCTGTCGTCCTTTCCCGACTTCGATCGCATCATTCCATGGAACTCCATTCAAAGACGGAACGTCGGTTACCTCTACGCCCTCGATCATGATTTCAATTTTGTGATCACGATCGATGATGACAATTTCCTCGACTCCGATGAAGATTTCATAACCTCGCACATTGAGGGCCTTGGGCTTCGGTCCGTTTGGCCGGCGGTGGCGTCGTCGAGCGGATGGTTCAATTGCATAGATCTTATGCAAACCAATTTTGGACACGTCTTCCCGAGAGGATTCCCGCTGTCGAAAAGATGGGGTGAGGAAGTTGTCCGTTATCAAAATAGTGAGTTGCGGTGCGTGGTGAATGCAGGCCTTTGGTCGGGAGATCCGGATATTGATGCTCTGACCAGGATTTACTATCCCGTCGAGACATCGCTTCCCTTGAAACATGAGCAAGTCGCGCTGGAGGCAGGGACATGGTGTCCGGTCAATTCCCAAAACACGGCGTTTACGAGAGAGGCCATGACAGCTGGTTTCCTGATAGTGATGGGAGCGGATGTCGGAGGCATGCAAATCTCCCGGTATGACGACATATGGATGGGGTGGATATTGCAGAGCATCGCGAACCACATGGGGGATTCAGTCCGTTTTGGCAAGCCGGTTGTTCGGCAAAACCGGAACGTTCACAATCTGTTTGTCGATCTAAAGCACGAGATACCCGGGATGGAACTGAATGAGGAATTCATCTCTGCCTGCCGGAGTTGCGAGTACAAATCGAACACTTACCTTGATGCTTACTGGGAATTGGCATGTCACATCTCTGATTCACTCGCGAAACACAAATTCGCTTCTTTCTTCGAGGACGTCTCGTCACAGATGAAAGCATGGGCTTCCGCTGCGCAAAAGGCCCTCGACAGAAACAGAGCAAACATGCCGTTAGTTGAGGTAACCAATGAGTGATTCGCGTGCCAGAGTGGGGTTTGTCTTCAGTACGAAAGACAGAACCGAATTGAGCGAGCGCTCTCTTGCGAGCGTGGATCTCGAAGGAGGGTTCGATCTGATTTGGGTTGACGGAAGCAAGACACCTGAAGGAAAAGCGTTACCTTACTCTGTCAAGTTGAATAATGCTATTCTCGCCGAAGTTCACAGCGGTGTTACGGGTGGCCCGGATGCGGCAATCAGGTACGGACTCAACCGGCTTCTCGAACTAGGCTACGATTATTGCGGCTTGATCGAAAACGATATCGAGTTCAAACCCGGCTGGTTTAGAAGTCTGATGAATCTCTTTCATCTAGGTGAGTTGGACGGCATTAAAGTCGGTGGTGCGACGGCGCGATCAATAGGCTCGCGTGTTCTGTTGAATCGTCCGAACTACTCCTTTACTTGGAATGCCGGCGCGGGGATGCTCCTACTTACAAAAGAAGCTGCCCGACTGATTTTGCTTGACTACGGCAATCATAGAGCCTCTGAAATGGCGGCTTTCTACAGGGACAAATTCGGGATCGACATCTCCGGGACATGGGAGATGTACATGGGGCTGGAGGACCGGGTTCACGGCTGTGATTGGTGGTTTGCACCTCAGCTGTACGAGCATGGCCTGGCTTGCTTGTCGACCGTTCCCTCCTTGGCCTCGAACATGGACATAGATCTTGAAGCATGGCTAAGAACCAGATACGTCGGAAATGACATGCGAATCTCGATCGAAGACGATCGCAGGTTCGCTTCAGTCAAGTCTGTCCTCGATCGGGACGTTCCAGCGCATCTGATGCTAAGCCGCCTGCGCAGCGAGGGCCTGAATGCGAGTGAGAACGGTTATCAGCCTCTTCTGGATGCGGCAGAGTCCGCACTGCAATCAGGAGACATCCGTTCCGCGAAGAAGAACCTTCAACTTATTCTTGCTTACTTTCCAAATGACTTGGCGGCTCTTAATGATCTCGCAGTGGCAAAGATGCTTGCGAAAGATTGGATGGATGCTGCCAGAGTATTGGGAAAGGTGCTTGAAAGGGAACCCGATAATCCAACTGCAGTGAGCAATCTGCAGATACTCAAGAATACTCTGAATGACAATCTAAAGTCGCTCGCTCCGACAAGAAGATGCTGGTGCGGTGGCAACCTGCAAGATTCCTCCAATGCCGATTACTATCAGTGTCGAAATTGTGGCACCATGGTTTCAAAAACTCAGAGGGCCGAAGATGACCTCAAACGGCTCCATTCCCTCGACGGATATCGGCGCGATTATGCGTCGAAGCTCAGCTTTCCAATGATGGAACAGAGCGAGGGCATTGTTGTGCGGAAAAACGCTGCACGGTTAAAAGCTATCAGCCAATACAAACAAAACATCCGAACACTCCTTGAGATAGGCAGTGCAGAGGGAGCGTTTTTGCTCTACTGCAGGACAAATGGAATTGAGAATGTGGTCGGGATAGAGGCTGACGAGGCGGCACGTGACTTCGCGAGAGAACATTCCGGTCTCGAGTATGTGATTGCGGGGCTATTTCCAAACGTGTCCCTGCCTTTTGCGAAATACGACGTGGTCGCCGGTTTCGATGTACTCGGACATTTCACAGATCCAGTCAGGGCGTTGATTGCAGTAAGGGACCTACTTGCCGACGATGGGCTTTGCATCTTCGAGATTTCTTCCGGTCGCAAGAAGAGTGCTGATCAGCCAGATCTGAACCCGCTTGATGCCGTGTATCTGTTCGATTATGACGGTATCGACCTTCTGTTTGACCGGGCCGGCCTTTATGTCGTGGACAAATTGCAGGGATCTTCCGACGAAGAGACGGTCTTGATTGCACGCAAGAAAGTGAGTGTCGAATACAATCCTGGCACGACACGTCCCAGACAAGACCGTGCGTACAAGAAGAAAACAATCGGCGTCGGTCTGATCGAGCACATGGGTGACATAGTCGCGTGCGAACCGGTGGCGCGTTATCTGCGAGCGACCAACCCCGACTCTCACATAGTCTGGTGCGTTCGGCAGGTATATTGTGAATTAATCGATACGAATCCATTCGTAGATGAGACTCTTGTAGTGACCTGCCTGACCGAATGGATGCTCCTCGTTGACAATGGGGTATTCGACAAGGTGGTTGACCTCCACGTCGACAAAAGGGTGTGCCCGACCTGCAACATTGAGCTGCACAAGAAGAATATCAAAACAGAGCTAACGTTTGGAAACTACTATAAACAAGGAAACCTCTTATCGGCCTTCTCAAGAGGCGCCGGACTTCCGGCCCTGGAAGGCGAGCCACTGGTCTACATACCTGATTCCGTAGTGGAGAGAATCAACGCGCTGAATCTGCCGGAGAGGTTCATAGTCGTGCACTGTAAATCTAATGAGACAGTGCGGGACTGGAACGAATCTCATTGGGCCTCACTTGCGGGCGAAGTTGCGTCGCGATGGGGCCTGCCAATTGTTGAAGTCGGCTCAGCCCCGCTTCTCAACGGCAAATCTCCGAATGCGATGAATTATTGCGGAAAGCTTTCTATCCTTGAAACGGCCGAGGTTATTCGCCGCGCCGCTCTATTTGTGGGGATTGACAGCGGGCCGGCTCATCTTGCGAACGCAGTTGGAACATTTGGGATAATTCTTCTGGGTGACTATGCGAACTTTCAACACTACTTGCCGTACAGCGGAAGATACTCCGACGGCACGAACGCAGAGTTGATCTACAGCGATGTGGGATCGGCGAGTAACATCCCCGTTGCAAGAGTAATTGAAGCGATTGAAAGAAATATCGAGCGAGGGACAGTCCAGTCCAGGCAGCGTTCGAGCGAGGCTCCGACACGACCGGCATCCGCCGCTGGCGCACCGTCAGCCAAGCTGATTGCTTTCTATCTTCCCCAGTTTCACCCCATTCCGGAGAACGATAAGTGGTGGGGAAAGGGGTTTACCGAATGGAGAAATGTCGTAACGGCGAAACCTCTTTTGCCCGGACATTATCAGCCGCATCTCCCGGCTGACCTTGGATTTTATGACCTGCGGTTGTCAGAAGTGAGGGAAGCTCAGGCCGAACTCGCCAAAGAGCATGGCATCGCGGGCTTCTGCTACTGGCATTACTGGTTCAACGGCAGGCTCCTTCTCGAGCGGCCCTTCAACGAAGTCCTTGAATCCGGTAACCCTGATTTTCCGTTCTGCCTTGCTTGGGCCAATGAGAACTGGACAAGAAACTGGAATGGCCAGCGGGATGACGTGCTGCAGCAGCAAATCTACGGCGGCGCGGAAGATGCCGCGAATCATTTCAACTGGCTGCTGAAGGCCTTCAGAGATCCACGCTATATCAGGATCAATGGCAAGCCGGTGTTCCTCTTCTACAGACCCGAGGATATTCCTCGAATAGAAGAGATGATTTCGCTTTGGCGAAGACTGGCTGCAGATAGCAGACTTCCGGGATTGTTCTTAATTGCGATGCGCACAAACGTCATGAATAGCGGTAAGCGTGAAGAAGGCAATTATGACGGCGAACTTGTCTTTCAGCCTCAGTTCAACTCGCTCATACTCTCAATGAGTGGCTCCAGCCGTCTTGCAGATGATGGTCGATCTCATGTTTACGACTACGATCAGGCTGTCGATGTAATGCAGAATGTCAGTCGCAGTATCTTGTCGGAGAACAAGAACACATTTGCCTGCGTCGTTCCATCATGGGACAATACCTCACGGCGAAAAGAGTTGCCTGCATTTATCCTCGGCAATTCGACGCCAGCTTCCTACGAGAACTGGCTGAGATCGGAGATCGGTCGGGTCGCCGATCGTGACCCTGACCAACGTATAGTGTTCATAAATGCCTGGAACGAATGGGCCGAAGGAAATCACCTTGAGCCTGACTTGAAATTCGGTCGGGAATTCCTGGAGGCAACAAAACGCGCGCTGCTGGGCACAACTGGTGGGTCGAGTGTAGTGTCTGGTCCCGAACAGAAATCCGGTCCATTGCGTGAGAATGTTGACCTGACTTTGCTCATGGTTAATGCTCGTCAGGCATATGCTGACGGAAACATTGAAGAGGCTGAAAAAGGTTTCGTGAAGGCTCTCAGCGAAACAGCCCGTTTGATAGCCTATTATTTTCACATCAGCAAAGTGGCTGCTCATCAGGGGAATAGGGAATCTACCGAGGAAATGAGTCGGCGACTAAAAGTCATCTCCTCTTTGAACTCGCAGATCCACAACGACTTTGGTATAATCTGTTTCAACAAGGGTGATTTAGATAAAGCGGTGGTCCATCTGAAACAGGCAGTATCCTCAGATGAAACCAATAGCACAGCGAAAAAGAACCTGGCGGCGATCTTGATGCAGCGCGGAGAAACTGAAGAGGCAACGGAGCTTTACCAGCAGCTGGCCTCCGTCAATGAGATTGACCAACAAACACCTGTTGTGGTAGGTGAGAAGTGTCATGTCGAGACGGCTGGATAAGACGGGGAAAATTCCCGGCGCGCCTCGCTTGGCGAAAATGCCAAATGCATGGGAAGCTCGGACAGACCAATCCTGCAAAAGAACAAACGATTGACGAACAATGCGAATCCTGATTGACGGTCCGGTATTGAGTCTGAATTCTGCCGCTTTGGTAAACCGGCAGATCGCCCTGGGGCTATTGTCCTCCGGCCACGAGGTTTTCATCACTCCCGGAAAGGGCAACGAAACCGCTATCCCCTCAAGTGATGAGGAAGAGAAAAAGCTGAGGCCGCTCATCAGGGAGGTGGAAGGAGTTGATGTCTGCATTCGGAACAGCTGGCCTCCGGATTTATCGCCTCCGCATTCCGGACGGTGGGTTGCAATCCAACCATGGGAATTCGGAAGTCTTCCTAAGAAGTGGGCGGAGGTGTTCTCCAGGGATGTGGATGAAATGTGGGTCCCGACACACTATGTTCGTGAGGTGTATATCGACAGCGGTGTTTCGGCCGATAGGGTGTATGTTGTCCCGAACGGGATCGATCCACAAATCTTCAGCCCGGATGCAAATCCGTACAGACTTAAAACAAGCAAGAGATTTAAGTTCCTTTTTGTGGGAGGGGCGATCCCAAGAAAGGGAATTGACCTTCTGATCAATGCCTATCTATCAACATACACTTCATCCGATGATGTCTGTCTTGTAATCAAGGACTTTGGCGCATCCTCTTTTTACGGAGGCATGACGTTCAGGGATCAAATAATCGACCTGATGAAGAGGCCGGGAGTCCCAGAGATCGAGTACATCGACGCTGATCTGAGGCCGGAAGAACTTGCCGGACTTTACGTTGCCTGTGATGTTTTGGTTCATCCGTACAGGGGAGAGGGATTTGGGTTGCCGATTCTCGAAGCGATGGCCTGCGGGACGCCTCCGATGTTGACTGACGGCGGCGCAGCACTCGACTTCTGCAATGATGAGAACAGTATACTCGTGAAGGCTTCGATAAAAGTACTCACTGAGAAGCAGGTGTTTGGAATGGAGACCGTCGATTTCCCATCCATATTCAAGGCGGATATGGACGATCTCAAGATGAAGCTGAAATGGGCGCCCGAGCACGAAGATGACTTGAAAATTCTAGGTTTCAACGGCGGCAGAATTGCCAGAGAGAAATGGACATGGAGGCGATCAGCGTCTGTCGCCGCAGAACGGATCCATGAGTTGATGGAAAAGGTCCCTGTCAGAAGCAGGAAAACCACGATCTCAGGCTCAGCACATCAGGAAAGCCAAGACTTAGTCGGCAGTACTCCCAATAACAAGGAAAGCACCATGGACACAAGGAATTCTTCAAATCTTGCACCGAAGAGTCGGGAAATTCAATCTATGGTTGATCCCCAGTCTCGTTTCATACTCGATGTTGGCTGCGCAGACGGTGAATTGGCCGGACAGTTGAAGCAGAAGCTGGATGCCGAAGTCTGGGGGATAGAAATTGACGAAACTGGAGCGAGGGCATCTGCGACAAGGATTGACAAAGTCCTTCTGGGACGAGTTGAAGATGGCATAGCCGAGCTCCCGAACAACTATTTTGACACGATAATATTTGCCAACGTGCTGGAGTATCTTCAGGACCCTCATTGGGTTCTGCGGGAGATGAAAACAAAGCTTGCACCTCAAGGTGAAATCATCGCCAGTATCCCGAACTCACGGCACTGGTCAGTTCTCAGAAAACTCATCGAAGACAAGCCAGCTCGCCCGGAGAATCTAGACGGTGAGAAGCCTCCATTGAGTCTCTTTACCCGTCAAGGGGTAGTCGAGATGTTCCGACAAGCAGGATACAACATTGTCGACATGAAGGCGACTATTGCTCCCGATGGTGGTATCCCGGACGGGCTTCTCAACGCTTTCGAATCAGCTGGTTTGAGAGTCTCCGTGCTCCGGGAAGAACATGCGTATAACCAATTCCTGATCAAGTCGAGAGCTACCGAGTCGCAGGTAAAAGTCCATCAGGAAAAAGGCACAGATGCTTCGAATGGGAAAGCAGAGCCTAAGGGATCTTTCCTGACTTCAATCGTCATTCCTGTATACAATCAACGGGATTACACGGCGATAACTCTGGAGAGCGTAAGGAAATTCACGACCGTTCCATATGAGATCATAGTCGTTGACAATGGCTCCGATGATGAGACGAGAACATTTCTCGAACGTCAGGACGACATTACTCTGATTAGGAACGAACGGAACCTCGGATTTCCACAGGCGTGTAATCAGGGAATGGCTGCAGCTGCGGGCAGGTACGTCGTCCTGTTGAACAACGACGTGTTCGTTTCTGAAGAGTGGCTTACGGGTCTCCTTGAATGCGCAGAGAGCGATGACAAGATCGGGATTGTGGGACCAATGACCAACTACATCTCTGGTCCGCAGATGTACCGTAATGCATCTTACCGGGATATTTCCGAAATGTCATCATTCGCCGTGGAATTCAGACAAGCGAATCGGCGGAATTGGACAGAGTTCCCCAGAATCACCGGCTTCTGCATGTTGATCAAGCGTGAGCTAATTGAAAAGATTGGCGGGCTGGACAGTGAATTCGGAATCGGCAATTGCGAGGACGATGACTACTCTCTCCGCTCGAACCTTGCGGGATTCAAAAATGTCATTGCCGGAGATGTGTTCATCCATCATTTCGGCAGTAAGACCTTTCAACAGGCCGGAGTTGAAACGCTCGTGGACAGGATCCAGGTGAACGAAAAGATTTTCGAAGAGAAATGGGGCGTGTCGCCTTCAGAGTGGTGGCGAGAAGGAAAATCACCTTCGAAGCAGCCTGACATCTTCATCCCACTCTACAATGAAAATGCGATTCTGACGAAACCATGAGTTGATGTAAGGAGAATCACTTTGACAGTTTTGACACAACAGAGGTTTTCAATTTACGACTATGTGAACAGTGTCGACGGGAAATATCACTACCTGAGTGAGAGAGTTCTTGATGAGGCCTCGGCCATCGGACAAGTGCCTTCGGATCTGGAGAGATACGAGTTGGTTTGGCAATTCATGAAATCATTCGAAACCATCGGGCAATTCTATGTTCACTTCGGTGGTGCAGGGGACGCACTTTTGCTTCTCTCGACTTTCTACGATGATTCCCCTACAAGCACAATAATAAGTATTTGCCCGTCTCCCGATTCATCGAGAAGCCTTTTTGAGGCGTTCCCGGATCTTGGCAGCGTGTATTTCATTCCGTATCCTGAGAAATTTACCACTCACATCATTTTACGAAAACTTTTCGGCGCGATGCCGAATTGCCTTGGGATGGGAGTAGCCCCGCGAGATCCTGATTACTTCAAAGAATGGGGTCGGGAATTTGACATTACGAAAGAATACGGAGTGAACAAGAATCCGGAATGGGTCAGGCAATTTCAAACCGATTCCAAAGATCGCGCAGGAGTTGTGATACAGCCTGTGGGCGGGATTTCCCCGTTGGACAATTCGGTCAGAAAAATGATCCTCCCAGCCGAGATGGATGAGATTGTCGGGCTGTTCAATGATGTCGATATAGCTCCGGTACTCATCGGTACGCCTGATGAAGCTTCTTACTTCGATTTGGGCAACCGTAGGACAGTTGACAGACGGAGCAGGATCTTCGGGGAGCAGATGGAACTAATAGCGAGTTGCAGTCTGTTTATTGGAGCGGACTCGTGGGGAAAAACCTTTGCGGCGCTTTGCGGTAAACCTACTGTCGTGTTTCATTCGACCCGAGGAGAGAAAAGAAACAATCTTACTGAGGTTGGGGATAATATTTTTCTGAAACCTTGGCCGACTGTAACTGTTGTCAATGACACGAAGGAATTAAAGGACTTCCTGAATCAGAAAATGGAACTGACAACTCTACTCCCGGATCTGCACTTCACATCAGCATCGACGGAAGCGTCACAATATTCAGATTCACTTGTGACGACACTCGTTCACGCCCGCGATCTCGCTTCAGCTGGCAAAGTCGATGACGCAATCTTGCTCTTTTCCGAGCTGTTGAAGAATGACCCAAACAACGCAAATATTCTGAACAATCTGGGGGTACTTTACTTCGGAAAGGGAGATAAGGACAGGGCGGTTCAACTCTTTGAGAAAGCAGTTCACGCCGAGCCGACCAACATCGATGCATCGAAAAACCTTGCTGCCGCGTACCTGGACTCTGGCAGGCTGATTGAATCACTGAAAGTGTACAGCACGATATTATCGCTTTCGACGGATGATGCCGAGGATTATGAGGATAGGGATCACGCTTCCACGATGCAGGGGCACAAAATCTCATCGGGTTCTTCTGCTTTGAAGTGAAAAGCGTGACAGCGGGAAATTCATCAGTGGCTTGACCGCGCAAAGCCTGACGTCGATTTATTCGGTAGCTGTTGTCAACGACGGCATTGTCTGTCTTCGATGCGTAAGCTAAATTAAGTCTAAAAAGGTATGGATGATGTTTGAACCCCAGAGACAGAAGGCGTCTGATTTGAAAACCAGGATAGAAAACCTGCGGAGGTTTCTTTGACGTCGACGGCAAAAGAGAAGAGATAGAAACTCTACATCGGAAGACGCTTGAATCCAATTTTTGGGATGACAATAGAACGGCCCAGCAGGTGATGGGACAGTTGACCGAGCTCAAATCATGGGTGGATCAGTGGGGGGAAGCCTCCCGCAATATCGAAGATGTCGTGGCATTCATAGATCTCGCGGAAGAATCCGGCGAGGAGTCCCATACAAGTGATATTGAAACGGAGTTGAGCCGAGCTGAAAAGCTCATTTCGGACCTCGAGTTCAAGAAAATGCTCGGCAATGAGGACGACGACAAGAACGCCATCTTGACTATTCATTCGGGAGCTGGCGGGACTGAAGCGCAGGACTGGGCGCAGATGCTCATGAGGATGTATATCCGTTGGGGAGAGCGGAATGGTTTCAAAATGGACCTCGCCGACATTCTTGAAGGTGAAGGCGCGGGCATAAAGAGCGCCACCATCGAAGTGATCGGCAAATTCGCCTTTGGCTACCTGAAGGCGGAGAACGGAGTCCATCGTCTCGTTAGGATCTCGCCGTTCGACTCCAACGCGCGCAGGCATACGAGCTTTGCCTCTGTCTTCGTGTATCCCGAAGTTGAGGCTGATGTGGAAATCGAGATTGATCCCAAGGACATAAAATTCGAGACATTCCGGTCGGGTGGACATGGAGGCCAGAACGTGAACAAGGTGGAGACTGCAGTCCGGCTTATCCACGTCCCCAGCGGTATAATCGTGGCCTGCCAGCAGGAACGATCCCAGTTCCAGAACAGGGAACGTGCCATGAAGATGCTGCGCTCGCGGCTTTATCAGCTCCGCAAGGAAGAGGAAGAGGCCAGGAAGAGTGTCATCGAAGGAGCGAAGAAGAAGATTGAATGGGGAAGCCAGATAAGGTCATATGTGTTTCACCCGTACAACATGGTCAAGGACCACAGAACCGGAGTCGAGACGAGCGACGTCCATTCTGTGATGGATGGCGACATCGATGACTTCATTCGGGGGTATCTGATGGAATTTGGACTTGCGGGTGGTGAAGGGGCAAAATAAATAGTGGGCTACACTTCATTTGTTGCCAGGCGACTGGCGCAATCGCGTTCCCATAATAGGTTCGCCTCGTTTCTCACGCTCTTTGCCACAATCGGTCTCGCGATTGGCACGATGGCACTCCTGATTACCGTATCCATCCTGAACGGGTTCCAGAAGAAAATTACTGAAAACGTCTCGAACTTTACCTCGAACATAGAGATCCAGGGTTTCGAGAGGGTGCCTCTTCCTGACTACACGTCGACGCTGAAACTGATCTCGTCACAGGAGAATGTGAGATCTGTGTCTCCATTTGTCTCTCACGAGGCCATGATACGCATTCACAGGACCCATAGCGCCAATGTGCCGTCCACAGACGGGATCCTTCTCAAAGGAATTCTTCCGCAGTACGACAATAGTAGCCTTCGTCGTGAGATTAAGTCAGGGAAGTACGACGTCGCGAATACAGGCCCGATGGCTCCTCTGCTTATCGGCTCAAAGTTCGCAAGGAGGCTCCAGGCTGAAGTTGGTGACACCGTCTTCGTCTTCGGGGTCGATGGACTCCCATCGCCTTTTAATCCTCCGAAGGTCCTGTCGTTTGTCATCACTGGAATCTACGAAACGGGAATGTCCGATTACGACGACATCTATGGCTATACTAACCTGAACTCAGCGGCATATTTGTTCAACATGCCCCCGAACAGCGTCTCGGGATATGATGTCATGGTAGATAACCTGAATTCCGTCGCACAGACTTCAAAACACCTCGAGAGTGTCCTCGGATACCCTTACTACCCGCGCACAATGTACCAGATGTACCGCAATCTGTTTGCGTGGATTGAGCTCCAGAAGAAACCAATACCGATCGTGATAGCACTCATTATCATTGTCGCCGCGTTCAACATAGTTGGAACCCTGCTGATGATAGTGGTTGAGAAGATCAACGCGGTGGGAATACTAAAGACTCTGGGAGCCACCCGCCGGGCCATAACCAGAATCTTTCTGATCCAGGGAGCGTTCATTGGAGCGGCCGGAACTCTGATCGGAAGCGGGCTTGCCTACGTGCTGCTGGAGATCCAGAAGAGATACAACCTGATTCGCATACCCGGCGACGTCTATTTTATGAATACAGTCCCCGTCTCAGTGCATGTGACCGACTTTCTCGTGATCGGCGGGATAGCGTTCGTTTTGTCGTTGCTCGCGTCCTATATTCCGGCGCGAACCGCCTCGGGATTTGACCCGCTTGAATCGGTACGGTTCTTCTGATGTCATACTCGAGCTTCATCGCATTTCGATATCTCAAGTCCAAACGGAAGACAGCTTCCGTGTCCATCATATCCCTGATTTCTCTCCTCGGAGTCATTGTTGGCACGGCGGCGCTGATAATTGTAATCTCTGTCTTCAACGGCTTCCAGGGAATTGTCACCAACATTCTTGTCAACTTCGACCCGCACATTCGGGTGACCGCTCAGTCTGGAGAATTCCTTTCCCATCCTGAGAAGGCTCTGGCAGAGGTGTCAAGCCTGAAAGAAGTACGTTCAGCGACAATGTTCCTGAGTGGAAAGGCGATGATTGTCTCGGGCGGAGTAAACAGGGCGGTGAACGTAGTTGGTATCGTTCCTGAGGGGAACGAGAGAATATCGAGTCTCTCGAAGTCAGTCGTGCTTGGGCAATTCCTTGACCCCGCCCGCGGCGATCAGATCCTCATCGGTCTCTCATTGGCAGATGCTCTGGGGGCTGTAGTCGGAGATTCCATAGCAATCATCAGCCCGGCAGGGATCGAACGAAGCTTGACTCAGTTCTATCAGCCAAAGGTGCAGAGGTTCATCGTCAGCGGAATATACCAGTCCCAGAACAAAGACTACGACGGGTACTATGCATTCGTAAATTTGCCGGCAGCCCAGTTCCTGTTTTCGTCGCCGGGCTCCGCGGTTTCGCCGTCTATGGTCAATGGGATAGACGCAAAACTCTATGACATTAACAAATCCAATGAAGTGAAGTCGAAACTAGAGAAGCTGCTTCCTGGAGACAGAATCGAGACGTGGTATGACCTTCACAAGGACCTCTATCAGATGATGACAATTGAGCGGATAGTCGCATACATTGTGCTCTCTTTGATTATCCTGATCGCGGCATTCAACATACTCGGCTCGCTCACCATGACAGTAATCGAGAAGCGGCGCGAGATCGGTGTCCTGAAAGCTATGGGAGCGACACAGTCAGGGATAACAAAGATCTATCTATTGGAAGGTTTTCTGATCGGACTTATTGGCAGTATCCTGGGGTTGTCGATTGGGTTTGGCATCGGAGAAGCTCAGATTAAATATCATCTTTTCAAGCTGGACACAAACGTATACATTATTCCCGCTCTTCCAGTTTCCATGCACGTGACCGACTTTGTCGTGGTCGGTCTGATTGCGCTGATCATTTGTTCACTTGCGGCCCTTTATCCGGCAAGACGGGCCTCCAAAGTCGATCCTGCCGATGCAGTGAGATGGGAGTAGACTGACTTGTCAAGAAAAATTATCGAAGCATCTGGAATCAAGAAAAGTTACTCGGTCGGCAATACTCGCCTAGAGGTCCTGAAAGGAATAGACTTCAGCGTGGATGAGGGCGAGATTATCGCTATCATCGGTGCTTCCGGTGCAGGGAAGAGCACACTCCTTCATATCATAGGCACGCTCGACAAACCGACGGGTGGCAGTGTGTTCTTCGACGGAGATGATGTCTTCAGGCTGAACGATGAAAGGATCGCAAAATTCAGAAGTCTTCAGATAGGATTTGTATTTCAGTTCCATCATCTTCTCCCGGAATTTACGGCGCTTGAGAACGTTGTGATGCCGGCTCTGATCGCCGGGAGAAAATTTCCCCTTGTCAGGAATCAGGCCATGGAATTACTCGCTGAGGTGGGTTTGGCAGATCGCGCTGAGCATCGACCGTCTGAACTTAGCGGCGGTGAACAACAAAGGGTGGCGGTGGCGAGGGCGCTCGTGAACAGTCCAAAGGTAATTCTGGCTGATGAGCCTTCCGGCAATCTGGACTCGGTGAACGCCGAGTCGCTTCATCGGCTTCTCCTGGATTTGTGCAGAAATCATGGGACGACTTTTCTCATCGCAACGCATAATGACCACCTGACAAGCCTGGCTCACAGGGTCCTTAAGATCCAGGACGGGATACTCGTTCGGTGAAATTCGGTAATTGGAACTCATGATCAGCCTGGTTAAATTTTACCAAGGGCACGTAGCTCAATTGGATAGAGCGTTGGCCTCCGGAGCCAGAGGTTGTGGGTTCGAGCCCCACCGTGCCTACTCAGGTCGCGGACTGTGCAAATAATGAGCGAAGGGTTTGGGATATTCTGATTTTTGTGTTCGTGTTCAGAGGGGACGAGTAGAACCAGCGATCTACATCACAGTGTAAGAAAGAACAAAAAGGTAATTTGCTTCTCAGAGCGACCTCCTTGGCAATGGGTGTCAGAGCATCAGCCAGGATGGAGGTTGTGGAGCGCTGAGGATGATACAATGACGAAGAAATGTCCGGATTGCCTTACTGTTGCAGAACTGCAGACTGACTATGCCTCATCTTTCATGGAGTCATTTTTGAAATCCATTGGATTGATCAGGATAAAAAGGTGCGCGAACTGCAATGCAGCAGTTTTTTTGGTTTTGGGGTTCATGCCCACATCGAGAAAAAAGATAAGTATCTTGAAGGAACGAGTCTTCTGGCTGACGTTTGTGCTCCTCCTTCTCGTAACGGGATACGTATTGTTCAGAGCGATCGTGAGTTAAATGCATTTGAAGTCCGGGGCGCTCTCGCTCTCGGACACCAGTCCATCCAACGCAAGAAAACTCTCGCGATAATTTAAAGCCCCTTCGAAAAAACACCTCCGTTTAGTATATTCTTCAAAAACTGTCAACTGGAAATCCTGTTTTCTATAATCTAAGATGAGAAACGGTAGAGGCTTATTTATCCTGCTGATCCTAGCGCTGTTCAATTGCGCCTGGGGGCAGGAGCGGACCTCTGAGATAGCCGGCAGGTTTTTTCCCTATCTTGAAAGAAGCAAGCCGAAAATTGCACTCGTGCTTTCAGGGGGAGGATCGCGTGGAATATCTCAGATCGGAGTACTGGAGGCGCTTGAAGATGCCCATATCCCCATCGACATGATTGTCGGGACTAGTATGGGTAGCATTATCGGAGGTTTGTATGCATCCGGCTACTCGGCCCATCAACTCGACTCGATTGCGCTTTCTCAGAATTGGAATCGGCTGCTTGCCCTGTCAGATGCCGTAAGCCGCAGCGACCTTTTCCTGCAGCAAAAGCAGGATGAAGAACAGAGTTTCTTGGTGATAAGGCTCAACGGTTTTGAACCGATCCTCCCATCAGCCCTTGCAAGCGGCCAGAGGCTGACGACCCTTCTGACGCGACTGGTGCTCAACGCCCCTTACCGCGTGGTAAATTCATTCGATGATCTCAAGATCCCATTTCGCTCGGTGGCGACCGATATGGTCTCGGGGAAACGCGTCGTCATCTCGAAAGGCGACCTGGCACAGGCCATGCGGGCAAGCTCAACTGTTCCCGTGGTGTTCACCCCAATAAGAAAAGACTCACTTCAGCTCGTGGACGGTGGGCTGGTGTCGAACATACCGGTCGATGTCGCTCGGAGCATGGGAGCCGACATAGTGGTTGCAGTCAATACCACAAGTCCGCTGCGCTCCGAAGCTAACATAGAGACTCCATGGGACGCTCTCGATCAGGTGACCAGCATAATGATGCAGCTGTCCACAAAGTTGCAGCTGGAGAAAGCTGATATTGTGATCACTCCTCATCTGGGCGGGCACCTCGCTTCCGATTTCAGTGATCTGGACTCTCTGATACACGAGGGGACACTTGCCACTGAGGTCGAGATTGGGGCAATTGATTCTCTGTTTGCCCTCAAGGCTCGCGCGATGGTGAGCGAGAAGACTCCGGCAGGCGGCGAATCGACAGTAGCCGACAAGGCGTTCCTCCAGACGGATGATACGAGTCATGCTGTGCCCCGATACAGGGCAAATTCGCTTTTGCTAATATCCGGCGTCGGATTCTCCGGCACATACAGAATCCCGGACTCGGTCCTTATCAGGCCATTTCAGGATCTGCTTGGACACTACGATACTCCTGTGCAGATCAATCGGGCCTGTGAAAGGTTGGTTTGGATCTATCGGAGAAACGATCTCGGAATGGCAAGGCTGAGAAGCGTAACATACGACTCGATCAATTCAAAACTGGACATCGCTGTCGATGAAGGAGAAATTGAGCGAATATCACTCCGGGGAAATGTTGTGGCGAGGCCCTTTCTGATCCGGAGGGAGTTTCCGCTCGGACCTGAGGATATTTTCAAAACGAGCAAGGCTATTCAAGGTATTAACGACATTTACAGCACAAATCTTTTCAGCCAGGTGCTTCTCTGGACTCGTTTCGACCCGGCGACAGCCCTCACGATAGATGTTGCGGAAAAGAGTTCCCGGCTTTTAAGGTTCGGCCTGAGAGCGGACAATGAAAGAAACGGCCAGATATTTGCATCGCTTTCCGACGACGATTTGCTTGGTACTGGTACGCGTGCGGGCTTCTCCTTCGCGGGTGGAGCGAGAAACAGACTGGGGGAGGTGTTCTTCGGTACCACTCGTATACTCAATACTGATCTGACGTATGGCTTTCGTGCTTTTACAGGCTTCAGAGATGTGTACAACTACGTGGACAATTCAGATTTAACTTATCCGCCGGAGTATGATTTGTCGGTGGCGGGGGAATACAGAATAATAAGAACGGCCTATGAGTTCTCGATTGGCAGTCAGATCAGGCGCTTCGGAACCGTCAGCGCTACCCTTGATTATGGTTGGGATAGGCTGAAAGCTCTGCGAGACTACACCGGTAGTTTTTCAGAGAGGTTGGTTGACCTGCGCGTCGGCTCCTTTGTTGATACGCGCGACAAATCCGCATTTCCGAGCTCAGGAATCTTGAGCAATATCTATTTCGAGTCGTCAATCAAAGGGCTAAACAGCCAGATATCGTTCTCAAAGATCTATTTTGACTATGAGACCTACCAGACCGCACTCTCCTATTTCACCTTCAAGCAGCATTATATTTTTGGGTTTGGCGATAATTTGCTTCCTCTGACGCGACAGTTTAGTTTGGGAGGTCAGGATCTTTTCTACGGCTTGCGCGAGGATGCACTCCGCGGTAGGCAGATATTCCTGGCAAGTGCTGAGCTGCGGGTCAAGCTGCCTATCAAGATATTCTTCGACACCTATCTCTCCGGGCGCTTTGACCTTGGAGACGTATGGCAGGAAAGAGAGAATGTCGTGCTGAAGACACTCAAGCAGGGAATCGGTATGTCTCTCGGCTTCGACACCCCCATCGGGCCGCTTTCGGTTAGTGCAGGGAAAGCGTTCTATCCTGGGAGAGGAGCGAAGCTGCAGACTCTGTCAACCCCCTGGACATTTTATTTCCAGGCCGGCGTCGAAATACCTACCGTGACATCTTTCCAGTGAGTACGCCTGCGGAAACACAATATCACCAATCAGTCACGATGGGAATTGTCCCCCTTTTCATTTGTTCGTAATTTTATCAAGCGATATTTCAAACATGGAGATGAAAATGAAAATCAAATCTTTAGAAGCTATGGAAATTTTGGACTCGCGGGGCAATCCTACCGTCGAAGTTGACCTCGTGCTGGAAGATGGGACGCAATCAAGAGCGATGGTTCCCAGCGGAGCGTCAACCGGTGAGAAAGAAGCAACTGAGCTGCGCGACGGGGATAAGAAAAGATATGGCGGGAAAGGCGTGAAAAAGGCGGTCGACAATGTAATCGGGAAGATCGCACCTGAGGTTATGAAGAGGACCTTTGCGTCGCAGAAGGAGCTGGACTACTTCATGATCGAATTGGACGGAACACAAAACAAGTCCGCTCTTGGAGCAAATGCCACACTCGGTGTGTCCATGGCGTACGTGCGGGCATGCGCCGCAAGTGCTGGCGTGCCGCTGTACCAGTTTCTCGGAGGAGTCAATGCGAATCTTCTCCCCGTGCCGTGCATGAATATCATCAACGGCGGAAAACACGCCGACAACAACGTTGATTTTCAGGAGTTCATGATCGCTCCGTTCAATGCTCCATCCTTCGCCGAATCGATACGGATGGGGGCGGAAGTGTTCCACAGTCTCAAGTCTGTTCTGAATTCAAAGAAGCTGAGCACTGGAGTCGGTGACGAGGGCGGATTCGCACCCGACCTGAAAAGCAACGAAGAAGCAGTCGAGGTTATACTCGAAGCTATTTCGAAGGCTGGATACAAACCCGGGCAGGATGTGGGGATTTGTCTGGACCTCGCCGCCAGCGAAATGTGGGATAACGGGAAGTACATGTTCTTTAAGAGCTCCAAGGAGCGGAAAACAAGCGATGACATGATAAAGCTCCTGGAGAGTTGGGTGAAGCAGTATCCAATCCTATCGATTGAAGACGGTCTGGCGGAGAATGATTGGGATGGATGGATGAGTCTCACAAAAGCCCTCGGCTCTAAGGTGGAACTCGTCGGCGACGATATATTCTGCACCAACAAATCTATACTGGCACAGGCCATCGAGAAGAAGATCGGGAATTCAATCCTGATTAAACTGAATCAGATCGGAACGGTCACTGAGACTCTGGAGACGATCGATCTCGCTTACCGGAATGGCTATGGCGCATTCGTCTCGCACCGCAGTGGAGAGACCGTCGATACGATCATATCGGATTTGACCGTAGCAGTCGGCGCGGGCCTGCTGAAGACCGGCAGTGCCTCACGCGGAGAACGTATCGAAAAGTTTAACCAACTGATGAGAATAGAAAAGAGGTTGGGCAGGGCTTCTCAATTTGCAGGCAAGAAAGCTTTCAAGAACGCCTGAGAGACGGATCCCTGACAGGCGCAGCATTTACGTGACGTTGCCGATCTGTGGTGGTTTCGGCAGCGTCATTTTTTTGTGTCAATAACGATCGCGTGCCGGTTACCCGGGCGCTAGAGCCTGCATCGCTTCTGCTGTTCCTCTTCCCGCCTTACAGTTTGCTTTCGAGCCATTTTCCGCTTGCAAGGACCATGGTCCCGAGCAGAGCGCCGGCTATTACGTCAATTCCGTAATGATACCTCATGTAGACAGTCGCAAATATGAGACCCACCCCGAGCGGGATTATTATCATCGCGGACTTTGCCCGGTACCTGATTGCGGTCGCAATTGTAATAAGGGTCATTTCCGTGTGGCCGCTTGGAAAGCAGTCTCGTTGAGCAAGCATCGCCGCCTTTGCAACATTAGTGATCGATTCGCCGGAGTTAATTATCTCCCGGAGTATCGGCGTGAGATACAGGCCGGGTAGTTGCTGATCGAGTTTAGCGAAGTTGTAGAGGGTGAATCGAGGGCCTATTGCCGGGACCAGCAGGTAACCTACGTACGAGGTATAGAAGCCGTACATCAGTACGAAGAGGAAGAACAAGAATCCTTCCTCGTTGTGCTGTTTCAAGAGATCGATGCCGAGTATGAACCATAGGACATAGAAACTGCTGTAGCATATCTGAAGGAATTCGGTAAGTCCAGGAGTGGCGATTCTATCCAGTATGGCAGTTGGATCCGTCCCGAAAATCACCCGGTCCAGCCTGATGAGTATGTAGTCGAGGTCATGTGGGTTGATCGGATGAACCATCAGATACATTTCTTTGAAAGTCAGGAAAATCAAAGGCATCGTGTACCAGTCAGAGAGGAATCTTAGAATTCCATTTGACTTCCTTGAATCAAGGTTGGCCAGGACCAGTATCCCGAAGGAGACAAAAAGATTTGTTACTATGATCGAAACAAAGTGTTCCACCCGGCTGTGGAAAATCAGAGCCACGACGGAGATGAGGGACATTCCGATTATGTTGAGTTTGTCAAGCGGTCTCAACTTACTTGTGTCTAGCATTTCCCTCCAGGACTTCAAACAAGCTGTAGATTTCAGAAGGGGTGAAAGTCTCCACTCTGCTGGTTTTGAATCGTGACTGCAGGAGTTCAACTGAGTCTTTACCGTAGTTTAGTGAGACAAAGTGCCTGAACATTTTCCTTCTCATCCCGAATGCACGTTTGATAAAGCGTACAAAAGCCTCCTCGTTTCCGAGCGGGCTCCTGTCGCGGAACGATATTCGGATCACTCTTGAATCAACTCGCGGCCTTGGCCGGAAGCACCCCGGCTTGACAATGAACAGGAGTTCGATATCTGCAAAGAGCTGAAGGCGTACTGATATTGATCCGTACTTTTTCGTCCCGGGGGGCGCGGCAAGCCTTTCGGCGACCTCATCCTGGACCATCAGAACTGCGGAGTGTATTCTCTCCCTTTCATCCACAATTCTGGAGATTATCCTGCTCGTCAGATTGTAGGGGATATTGCCTACGACTTTCAATCTTCCAGTCGCCGGGGGAAATGGAAGATCCAGAAAGTCTCCGGTGACAATGTCCACGTTGGAAAACCGTGAGATCTCATTTCCCAGGCTCTCTACAAGATGTCGGTCCTTCTCTATGGCGGTTATTGTGGCCCCAGTCGTGGCGAGAAGATGCGTCAAGGCCCCCTTGCCGGGTCCTATCTCGACGACACAATCATTCGCAGAGGCAGAAAGAGCAGCAACTATCTTACGGGAAATATTGTCGTCGACGAGGAAATTTTGACCAAGCGATTTCTTCGCGGGATAAGATGAGTGGATAGTGGTACTGGAGATTTTAGTGGCCCGTTTCAGGTGCCTTCTGTCAAAAATCACTTTGCAGCCAGGAACGCCTCCGGGAATGAAGTCCTTGTCTGGGCCACTGCACCATTAAAGGAGACAATCGTGAAGCGAGCGTCGTTTGTTGTGCCACCGGCAACCACTCCAAGCGTCAGCGTTTTGTTCGTGCCGATATCAAGATCCGGATATGAACTTCCGAGATGTGACACAATTTCAGTGCTGACCGGCGGGTAAATTTTCATGTCAAGCTTATAGTCGAGAGTTCCATCAAAACCGTGCCATCCATCGAGCCGGAAGTCGAAAGGACTGCCGTAGGCGACGAGTCTGTTGAAGTAGACCCTTCCGTCCGTTATGTCGATCGTGAAGTCTGCGTTCTTGAACTTCGCTGAATTTCTTCCAGCGGCGCCGAGGAATGAATACAGCTTAGTGAGAACCGTGTAATTGCTAATGGACACATTGTTCAGGTCGAAACGTCCGCGCCCACCCAGACTGGCGAGATCTATCTTTCCGGAATCGTCGAAAACACCGTTGAGCGCAAGCACCCCTTTGCCGGCTCCTCCAGTTATCTCATGCCTCCCAAGATACCTCCCGGTCAATCTTCCGAAACTCGAAGTGGAAACGCGCGTCCTGATACTGAACGTTGTCTTACCTTCCTGACTATAATCTGTCCATCCGCTGATAAGGAAACTACCGATGGGGGAGGAGTAGCTCAGTTGTCTCAATTTGACGAAGTAGTCGAGCAGCTGCAGATTGGCGGCTACATTGGTCAGGGTATCCGTCGGCATCAGAAACCGGCCAGCGTTGAAGTTAATAGATATATTCGCTGTCGGAAGCCAGGCCAGGAAGGGCCTCCCGATATTCAGGTTCAAATGAGGCAGCAGGCCGACTGTGCTGAAGGTGTTAGAGACGGCTTTCAGTCTTAGTGATGGCATCGAGGTCTTTGACCCGAGGAACGCAGTTTGGTAGTCGGTGAGATTTCCACTCAGCACAAGGTCACTTGCACCGAGCCGGACGAGAAGCTTGTTAAACGTGGCGCGGTTGTTCCTGAGGGAAACACTCCCGTCACACTCGCCTGTGTAGAGAGTGTCAATGCCGATCGGAATCTGGACGAGAGCGTCCGCAAACGTAATCAACCCATCTGCATTTACTCTGTTCAAGCGTGAATCATAATCGAATCTGTACCTCGCGCGGATTGAACCGGAAAACCTGTCAACATCCGAGACGTCCATGTTGCGTGCAAGTTTCTTCAGGTCAATATCAGCAGATATTCTTGCGGTTGCTCTGTTGGGCGGATTAACGCTTATCTCGGCTGAGGCGAAATTCTGTCCGAGGACCGCGCGTGGTACGGAGATTGAAAACGCCGAAGAGTCGTTTCTCACAGTATATGTCGCGGCGAGGCTCCTAACGGAGAGAGAATCACCTGACCGCAACCCGGCACGGAAATCCTCAAGATGAAAAAGGAAATTAACGTCTGTTCCGGCAGTCCGCTTCACAAGCCGGAATTCCAATCCCAACCTTCCCTCGACTGTTTTCCTAAGCACTACATCCTGCAGGAAACCCGGCAACAGGTTGTATAGACTCTTTGCAGAAGAATCCACATTTACCATGTACATTGAAATCGAAGTCGATGGATACAGGGCCAGTGCAATCGAAGTCCTGAGGTGAATTCCGAAAATTGAGGCCCGGTCGGATTGTATTTGAACCAGGTCGTGACGCTTGTCGTAGTCGAGCTTCGCCGAGATATTTATTTCATTTCCGTTGAATATGTCGGAATTGCCTTTCCAGAATTCGAAGCGACCGACTCTGAGTTGTGAATCAAGAAGGAGCTTGTCCTCCTCTACAACGGTTTTGATTCTCGAAGTGAAATCGACGTTAATGAACTTGGTTGCTATACCGGCCGGAACGTCGTACCAGATTATGCTCCCGTTGGCGACTTCGAAATTTGACAGGAGCAGGCTGGAAAGAGATCCTCTCACGTTCCTTCTGTCTCTGTAGAACGACTCGCTGAGGAGCCGGTAAGTGTTCATCCTTCCTCTGGAGTTCTGCTCGATGTAGAAAGTGGGTGAGTAAAAGATGACATTGTTGATGACCAGCCTGTTCTTCAGGAGGGGCAGGATCTTCGCGTCGATGACAACAGACTTTGCGTTTAGAAGGTAGGGGCTGTC
This sequence comes from uncultured Bacteroidota bacterium, assembly GCA_964603995.1. GTDB lineage: Bacteria > Bacteroidota > Ignavibacteria > Kryptoniales > JAKASW01 > JAKASW01. The sequence continues at coordinate 22,890 of CAZRXH010000002.1, forward strand.
GAATTTTCCGTATGTTGGATTTGAGACCCTGAGGCCCGTTATCTTGATTCCTATCGTTGGAAAAAACGATAGCTCAACCTCTTCAGCGGACACTTCCCGGTTAAGCAACTCGCTGATCTTCGGAAGGACGAGTGCTGTGAGACGATCACTTGAGAAAATTACCTTTGAGAAAATAATTGCGACCAGGATTACGATTCCGATCGCAGCTGCGATATACTTGATTATGCCTTTGCCTTTTCTCACAAATGAAAATATAGGTTTTGTGGCTACTATTATCAATTTGCATTCGAATGTCAGAACGAATTCTCAATCGACATTGGAATAGTTTCTCTCCAAAGTTATTTTATAATGTGTTAATAACCTTTGAAGGAATCGACGGGAGTGGGAAGACAACCCAGGCAGAGCTTTTGTCAGACCGGCTCAATCGTGAAGGGATCTCCAATGAAGTCGTGCGAGAGCCTGGCGGCACGGATCTCGGAGAAGGTGTACGTGAACTCCTCCTCCACAGGTCCGACCTGAGAGTCAGTCCAGTGACCGAGTTTCTCTTGTTCAGTGCAAGCCGCGCGCAGCTCGTAGCAGAGAAAGTCATCCCTCTCCTCGAGGAGGGGAAGACCGTCATTCTCGACAGATACTTCTATTCCTCAGTAGCCTATCAAGGGTACGGCCGAGGAGTTTCGATAAGCGAAATAGAAGCAATAAGCCGGTTTGCAACTCAGGGCATAATACCGGATGTTGTGTTTCTGGTGGAATTGGATCTTGATACAGCTTTGAAGCGCAGGCAGATTGCGGGACGCAGGGCCGACCGAATGGAAGATTCGGAGGTGGAGTTCTTCCGAAGTGTGATAGCGGGCTTTTCGGAATGCGCAAAAAAGGAACCGAATCGCTTTGTACTCGTCGATGGGAGGGAGTCGATCGAAACGATCTCCGATAAGGTTTTTAGTAATGTCATAGACAGAATAAAAAATGTGGCGGAGGAAAGAAATGCGCCGTAGAGTTCTTGTGATATTTGCAGTACTTCTGATCGGGACTAGCGTCGGCTTTGTCGCGATTCAGAACAGTGAGAGTTTCTTTGAGGTAAGGCGAAGCATCGATTTGTTCGGTGCCGTCTACAAGGATGTTGTCGATAATTATGTCGACCCCGTATCGCCGCAGCTGCTGATGAGAAAGGGGATTGATGCCATGCTCGCATCTCTCGATCCCTATACCATATACATGGACAAGGAGAACAGCGGGGAAATAGACCTGCTTACGAGTGGCAAGTACGGAGGCATTGGAGTGTCGATTGGAATTGCCAACGGGAAAGTAATCATTACCGGGGTGATCGATGGCTACAGTGCACAGAGACAAGGGCTGAGGATTGGCGACCAGATACTCAAGATCGATACCATCGATGTCAGCACAATGAAACTGGATGCGATCAGTAACATGGTTCGCGGACAACCAGGCACGCAGGTTACGCTGACTATCAAGCGTGAAGGCGATGAAAAACCATTTGAGGTGGTCCTCGTGCGATCGGAAATCAGGCTGAAATCGGTTTCATACTATGGAATCGTGGATTCGAGCATAGGCTTCATCAAGCTTGATCAGTTTTCGCGCGGATCTGACGACGAGGTTAGGAATGCCCTCACAGATCTGATGGCAAGAGCCCAGTTGAAGGGTTTGATACTCGACCTCCG
>CAZRXH010000002.1:24665-86450 GCA_964603995.1 uncultured Bacteroidota bacterium
GGCGTCGCGACGGCGAAAGCGCGATCACTCCCGATAGTCTGAGGAAAGAGTTCAGAACGCTGGACGGGAGAGGAGTATACGAAGCGGGTGGAATTACTCCGGACTCGATCGTTGCAGGCGAACACTATTCAAACTTTGTGCTGCAGCTGATGCGCGGCGGGTTCTTCTTCAATTTTGCTACAGACTTTCGCTCCAGGCACGATTCTATCTCGACTGATTTCACCGCCGGGAAGTCTGTGCTTGAAGACTTCAGAAAATATGCCTATGACAATGGCTTTACCTATATTTCTCGACTTGGCCAGATAATGGATGACGCGCAGGAGGTTGCTGCGGATTCTAACTATGAGCCAGCAGTGGAAAAAGACATAGCAGTAATCTCGAAGAAGATTGAGGCGGACGAGCACGGCCTCTTCGAAAAAAACTCGAAGGAAATCTCGGAGCTGTTGGCAGCGGAGATCATGGGACGATTCTACGGAGACACGGCCCAGGTGAAGGCGACACTCCGCTATGACAAGCAGGCAAAAGTTGCGGAGGCGATCCTGAATAATGCACCGCTCTACATGCGTATACTGGGCCTGGCTCATTGATTATGAGGCCATTTCGGGTTAAATTTTCAGCAATCAAAGAAGGAAATGATTTAGATGTCAAATACAGTAGCCGACGCACCATCTTCATTTTCGAAAGGACTTGATGGGATCGTAGCTGGCCAATCATCGATCTGTTTCATCGACGGGCAAAAAGGTGAGCTCGTTTATCGTGGAATTAATGTAGATGAACTCGCGACAGACGCGAGCTTTGAAGAAGTCGTATATCTACTGTGGTACGGTGCACTTCCGAAGAAGGATGAACTCTACAGGTTTCAGAAGGACCTGACCGCAAATCGCAGCCTGCCCGATCCGGTGATAGCGTTTCTCAAATCTGCACCGAAGAAGTCAAACGCGATGGATGTCCTCAGGACAGCGGTCTCGCTGCTGGGGCTTTATGATGAGGAGTCCAGTGACAATTCCATCGACGCAAACTGGCGAAAGGCAAAGAGGCTTGTCGCGAAGTTTCCGGCGATCGTCGCAAATTTCCATACCCTTCGAATGAACGGGGATTATATCAAGCCGGATTCAGCACTTGGACATTCTGCCAATTTTCTGTATATGATGAACGGTGTTGAACCGGGAGAGATGGCCTCGAAGACGTTCGACTGTGCTCTGGTTCTTCACGCCGATCATGAGTTCAACGCTTCAACATTTTCTGCAAGGGTAACCGCTGCAACGCTCTCGGATATCTACTCGGCTATGACATCTGCGGTTGGGACTCTGAAGGGACCTCTCCATGGCGGAGCAAACGAAAATGTCATGGAGATGCTCCTCGCAATCAAAACGCTGAACAACGTGGATGCATATCTGCAGAAAATGTTGAATGAGAAGAAGAAGGTCCCCGGTTTCGGTCATCGTGTCTATAGAGTCGAAGACCCGCGGGCGAAACATCTTCGTAAATTCTCAAAGATGCTTGGTGAGACGATCGGAAATCTCAGGTGGTACGAGATGTCCGAAAAAATCGAGGAGTTTGTCAAGAGGGAGAAGTCCCTCGTCCCCAACGTCGATTTCTACTCGGCCTCCACATACCATTACCTCGGCATACCTACCGATCTTTTCACCCCGATTTTTGCGATGAGCAGGATTGCCGGATGGACAGCCCATGTGATGGAACAATATTCCGACAACAGGCTGATCAGACCGATCTCGGAGTATGTTGGCAAGCATGATGTCCATTTTATCCAGCTGGAAAAAAGGTAGAGTAAGACGGTCCTTGTTCGGATCCGGGACCTGGATTGGACCGAATTGCTGTCGCAGCACGGGTGTCTTCACTGATTTGAGTCTGCCGAGTACCCTAAATGCCATCATCGATACAACATGCATAACGGTTCTTGTCCTTTCTGTAGAATAATCGCCGGTGAGGCGAGGGCTGAGATTTTGTACGAGAGTCCAGGCAGCATTTCGTTCCTGGATATCAACCCGATCAATTTCGGACACGCGCTGGTCGTATCGAGGGAACATTTCACGGATTTTAGCGAGCTTCCTGATGACGTCCTTGTGGATATCATGAGGTCACTGAGGTTGGTTTCGCGAGCGATTGTCGATTCGGTACACCCGGCAGGTTTCAATATTTTCAACAACAATGGTTCCGCGGCGGGACAGTCTGTCTTTCACTTTCACTTCCATATAGCGCCGCGTTACGACGGAGACGGCTTGAAGATAAGGCCGCATCTGAAAGTTTACGAATCCCCTGAGCAAATGGCAGAATACGCGAAGATAATTCGCGGCAAGATAAACTTGAACGATAAACCAGGAGAACGAAAATGAATCCTTACGAAAGACTGTCATCTCCTACCAAAGGGGAAAAGATTAAGACTGTCGATGGTAGACTTGTAGTACCGGATAATCCAATTATTCCCTTCATAGAAGGCGACGGGACCGGTCCCGATATCTGGCGTGCCAGCAAGATGGTGTTTGACGCAGCGGTAAAGAAGGCATACAACGGAAGGAAAAACATTGAATGGTTTGAAGTCTACGCAGGTGAGAAAGCGAACAAAATCTACGGAAGAGAAGTGTGGCTTCCGGATGACACACTCAAGGCCATCGGTGAATATATAGTGGCGATCAAGGGACCACTGACAACTCCCGTCGGTGGTGGAATCAGATCGTTAAATGTTGCGCTTCGACAGATGCTGGATCTCTATGTGTGCCTTCGACCGGTGAGATACTTCAGCGGAGTGCCGTCACCCGTAAAGAGACCTGAGCTTATCGACATGGTTATCTTTCGCGAGAACACTGAGGACATATACGCGGGAATCGAGTGGCGTGCGGGCACGCCCGAGGCAAAAAAAGTAGTCAGCTGGCTTATCAATGAAATGGGTGTGAAGAAAGTAAGGTTTCCTGAATCATCCAGCATCGGCATCAAGCCCGTTTCTGAGGAGGGCACCAAGCGATTGGTTCGTGCCGCGGTCAGGTATGCACTTGACAAAAAGAGGAAGAGCCTCACGCTGGTTCACAAGGGCAACATAATGAAGTACACAGAAGGAAGTTTCAGAGACTGGGGATACGAGGTGGCGAAGTCAGAGTTCCGCGATAGCATCGTGACATGGGACGAAGTCCAACAGGGAGCCAAAGCTGAAGGTAAACTCCTGATAAAAGATGTGATAGCTGACGCCTTCCTCCAACAGATACTCACCAGGCCAGCTGAATATGATGTCATTGCCACGCTGAACTTGAACGGCGACTACATTTCGGATGCGCTTGCGGCCCAAGTAGGTGGAATCGGAATAGCTCCTGGTGCAAACATCAACTATGTGAACGGCTACGCTATCTTCGAAGCGACTCATGGAACGGCTCCAAAGTACGCAAATCTTGACAAGGTAAATCCTGGCTCACTGATACTTAGTGGCGTCCTCATGTTTGAGTATCTTGGTTGGACTGAAGTCGCCGACTTAATAGTCAAAGGAATTGAGAAGACTATCAGATCAAAGGTAGTCACGTACGACTTCGCGCGTTTAATGGAAGGCGCGACTGAAGTCGGGACTTCGGAATTTGGTGCCGCGATAGTCAGGAACATGTAATTGAAATAGAGAACCGGACTCAGGTAAGGATTGGATAAAGGCGGCATCTGCCGCCTTTCTTTATTTTGCGCTTGACAAAATGATTTTACTATTTTAACTTATTGCCATAGAAATATTAACTAATTTAGAAAATTGACTCACGCATGTTAACGAGTGATAAGAAACTCGATCCGATTGACCACCGGCTTCTTGAGATTCTGCAGAAGAACGCCAGAACGAAATTGAACGAGATGGCTCAACAGCTTGGCCTGACTATCCCTACTATCTCGGAGCGCATTCAGAAGCTGGAGGAAAGAGGATTCATCAAAGGCTATACTGCAATTCTGGATGCAAAGCGCCTGGGAAAAGACATCACCGCGTTCATCACGGTCTCTATCGATTCCAGCAAGCATTACCAGATGTTCATGGAGCGGGCAAGGGAGACCGACGAGATATTGGAATGCCATTCGGTGACGGGCGAAGGTTCTCACCTCCTGAAGGTTCGTGCGGACAATACCAATTCATTGGAGAAACTGTTGTCGAGAATTCAGTCATGGCCGGGAGTGCTCAGCACCAAAACAAGTGTGGTATTGTCCACTATCAAGGAATCAACCGTATTAAAAACACAACACAATTAATCTTTGGAGGAACAAATGGCAAAAGTTGCCAAGTCTGCTACTGATGTTGACAAACTGCTGAAGTTTGTCAAGGACAGCGGGGTTGAGATTGTTGATCTTAGGTTTACTGACATTCCCGGACAATGGCAGCATTTCTCGATTCTCCCGTCAGAGCTAACGGAGAACTCGTTTGAAGAGGGCGTAGGCTTTGATGGATCAAGCATTCGCGGGTTTCAGGCCATACAGGAAAGCGACATGGTGCTGATTCCCGATGCGAAGGAATTTTTCATCGATCCGTTTACTTCTCACAAGACAATCAACATAATTTGCGATGTCAAAGATCCGATAACCGGAGAACCTTACAGGCGTGATCCGCGCTTCATCGCTCACAAGGCCGAGGCGTATGTTCGCTCAACAGGTCTTGCCGATTCAGCTTTCTTCGGTCCGGAGGCGGAATTCTTCATCTTTGACAACGTGAGATTCAGCCAGACGATCAACAGCGGTTTCTATGAGGTTGATTCGGATGAAGGGATATGGAACAGCGGCAGCAATGACAAACAGAACCTCGGGTATCGTCCTCGCAGCAAAGAAGGGTATTTCCCAGTCGCGCCGATCGACAGCCTCCAGGACATAAGGTCAGAAATGGTGCTCACTATGAAGAAAGTGGGCATCGATGTGGAAGTGCACCACCACGAAGTCGCGACGGCAGGGCAGACCGAGATAGACATGAAGTTCAACACCCTGACGCGAATGGCGGACAATCTCATGACCTACAAATATATCACGAAGAATGTTGCGGCCAAGAATGGCAAGTCTGTCACCTTCATGCCGAAGCCTCTGTTTGGCGACAATGGGTCCGGGATGCACGTTCACCAGAGTCTGTGGAAAGCCGGCAAGCCTTTGTTCTACGGGAATGGCTATGCGAACCTTAGCGAGATGGCGCTGTATTACATCGGCGGGTTGCTGAAACATGCCCCGTCTCTTTGCGCGATCACAAACCCAACTACCAACTCATACCACAGGCTTGTTCCGGGTTTCGAAGCCCCGGTGAACCTTGCATACAGCCAGAGGAACCGATCTGCCTCGGTGAGGATACCTATGTATTCCAAGAACCCAAAGGCGAAGCGTGTCGAGTTTCGCGTACCAGATCCTTCCACCAACCCTTACCTTGCGTTCTCGGCGCTCCTCATGGCTGGAATCGATGGCATTATCAACAAGATCGACCCTGGTGAACCTCTTGACAAGGACATCTACGATCTGTCTCCGGAAGAGTTGAGAAACGTTCCCTCGACCCCGGGTTCGCTGGAAGAGTCACTTCAGGCACTTGAACGCGATCACGAGTACTTGCTTCGCGGCGACGTGTTCACTGAAGAGCTCGTCAGCCTATGGATCAAGTACAAGATGACCAACGAGGTGAAGCAGGTCGCGCTGAGGCCACACCCATACGAGTTCATGTTGTACTACGATATTTGATTTCGTTACCATCAGATTCGTCACCTTAAGAGGCCGCCATCGAGCGGCCTCTTTCAGTTTCCATTGAACCGGTCGCCCCGATTGATTAGATTTCGATAGAATTTCAAACGATAATTGAACGGAGTGATTCGAATGGCTGCCTTGTCAAATTCATTTTCCGCAAAAAGGGACCTTGAGATCAATGGGTCCAGCTTCAAAGTTTTCCATCTTCTGGCTCTCCAGAAGCAGAACTATGACATAACCAGGCTTCCTTATTCAATCAGGATCCTTCTGGAAAATCTTCTCAGACATGAAGACGGTAGAATTGTAACAGCATCCGACGTGGAGTCTTTGCTGAAATGGGACGGCAAACATCTGCCGCAAAAGGAAATCGCATTTATGCCTGCGCGGGTGTTGCTACAAGACTTCACTGGTGTCCCGGCTGTAGTCGATCTTGCCGCGATGAGGAGCGAAGTGAAGCGTCGCAACGGCGACACTGAGAAGATCAATCCACTCATCCCTTCTGAATTAGTTATAGATCACTCCGTCCAAGTGGATAGGTTCGGGAGCGACGAAGCTTTTCTCTTCAACGCGGAGCTTGAATTCAAGAGAAACGTCGAACGATACAAGCTTCTGAGGTGGGGACAGGAGGCTTTCAGAAACTTCAGTGTTGTCCCGCCGGATACCGGAATAGTGCATCAGGTTAACCTCGAATATCTTGCTCGGGTAGTGGAGACCAGGGAACAGGACGGCGAGTTGCGAGCCTTTCCTGACTCGCTCGTAGGTACCGATTCACACACAACAATGGTCAACGGACTTGGTGTTTTTGGTTGGGGAGTCGGTGGGATCGAGGCAGAAGCTGTCATGCTGGGACAGCCGTATTTCATGCTAACTCCGGAAGTAATAGGGGTCAAGCTTGCCGGGAAATTGCCGGAGGGTGCAACTGCAACAGATTTGGTCCTGGCAATTACACAATCTCTTCGCAAGAAGGGAGTGGTTGGGAAGATCGTGGAGTATTATGGGGGCGGCATCGCGAGCCTAAGCCTCCCAGACCGCGCGACGATCAGCAACATGTCGCCGGAATATGGTGCCACTATGGGTTTCTTCCCGGTTGACGAAGAAACGCTCAAGTACTTGAGATTGACGGGGCGCTCTGAAGAGAAGGTTACGGTTGTCGAGAGGTATTGCAAGGAGCAAGCGCTCTTCTGGACCAAAGAACAGCCGGAACCGCTCTACAGCGACGTCGTTGAAGTAGACATGAGCAAGATTGAACCAAGCGTTTCGGGACCGAAGCGTCCTCAGGACCGGGTTGCGCTTCGTGAGGTGAAGACATCATTCGCCAAGTCTCTGACTGCCGCCACATCGGAACGCGGTTTTGGCCTGAAGATGGAAGATGTCTCAAAGAGTGTTTCAGTCGGGAAAAACGGAAGTGCTTTCGATATGCATAACGGCTCTGTCGTGATTGCGGCAATCACAAGCTGCACAAACACGTCAAACCCGAGCGTAATGGTCGCGGCGGGGCTCCTCGCAAAGAAGGCCGTCGAGAAATTCGGGTTAAGATCTAAGCCCTGGGTCAAAACAAGCCTCGCGCCCGGGTCACAGGTGGTCATGGATTACCTGAATGACGCAGGCCTGACTAAACCTCTTGAGGAGTTGAGATTCAATCTCGTGGGATTCGGCTGCACGACATGCATAGGAAACAGCGGTCCGCTTGATGAAGATATTTCTGCCGCCGTTGAGAAAGGAAGTCTCGTCGCCGCGGCGGTCCTCAGTGGGAATCGTAATTTCGAAGGAAGGATAAACCCGCATGCAAAAGCCAGCTACCTTGCGTCGCCGCCTCTCGTTGTCGCATACGCACTTGCTGGAAGGGTCGACTTCGATCCGATGACAGAACCTATCGACAACGGAAGAGACGGCAAGCCTGTCTTCCTGAAGGATATCTGGCCAAGCCAGGAGGAAATAAATGCGGTATTGAAGAAGTCGATCAAGCCGGAGATGTATAGGACTCGTTATTCCCATGTCTTCGAAGGAGATGAGAGGTGGCAGGGTCTCAGTGTTTCCGGAGACAGCAGTTACAGGTGGGAGCCATCATCGACATATATCCAGGAGCCTCCTTTCTTCAAGGATCTCCCTCTTGAAGTTCCACCGGTAACGGACATTGAAGGGGCGAGAGTACTTGCTCTGCTTGGTGATTCAGTAACTACCGATCACATCTCACCTGCCGGCTCGATACAAGCGAATAGCCCTGCTGGAAAGTACTTGATCGAAAACGGAGTACAGCCCAAAGATTTTAATTCTTATGGCTCGCGTCGTGGAAACCATGAAGTAATGATACGCGGAACGTTCGCGAATATACGTTTGAAGAATCTGCTCCTGCCCGGCGTGGAGGGAAGCTGGAGCATCCATCTTCCGGACGGAGAAAAGATGTGGCTCTATGACGCAGCCGTGAAGTATCAGTCGGAGAATGTGCCCTTGCTGCTGATTGCCGGGAAGGAATATGGCAGCGGCAGTTCACGTGACTGGGCCGCAAAGGGAACATTGCTTCTGGGAGTCAAGGCCGTCATCGCTGAGAGTTTTGAGAGAATCCACAGGAGCAACCTCGTGGGCTTGGGAGTCTTGCCGCTCCAATTCAAAGATGGAGAGAACGCGTCGACTATCGGGCTGACCGGGAAGGAAGTCTTTGCAGTGTCAGGTATCAGTAACAACCTGGCTCCGCACAAGACACTCGCCGTCACCGCGACCGGAGAAGGTGGAAGGTCCACGAGGTTTGAAGTTACGGCCCGGCTTGATAGTCATGTCGATGTTGAGTACTACAAGAACGGAGGCATACTCCAGACGGTATTGCGCCAAATGCTTAAGTAATGAAGGCTGGCGCAGTAGGATTCTGTGGATTTACCGGTACTGGCTCGATTTCAATAAGATTGATCAGACCATGAATTCGTTTCCCGCAGATAAGCGCAGATTAACGATCGGCGATCATCTGCGCAATCAGCGGGAGAAACCAATTTGAGCCAATACCGATTTACCTCCATATTTGGAAGTTGTTGGCCGTTTTTATAGATTTAAGGCGAAAATAGGAGAAAAAATGAGAAGCGGAATTCATCCCAAATACCATAATGTGACAGTGACTTGCGTTTGCGGCAATACATTTCAGACACGTTCGACCGAGCCAGGACAATTTCTCAAGGTCGAGATTTGCTCGAACTGCCATCCTTTCTTCACGGGTAAACAGAAGCTCATAGACTCTGCAGGACGCGTGGAGAAGTTCAGGCAGAAATATGCCAAGAAAGAGAACGTTGGGGCGTGATTCTCTGAGAATTTGATTCCGTTACTCCGATCGATACTCCGGAGTAGTTTTTGATTTTGAGATCAAGTTAGAATTAGCGGTCGCAATAGCTCTTTCCAAATAGATTTCCTTGCAGGACTTACAGAACAAAGAAGTCACGAAGAGAGCGCTGTCGTGACTAATCGTCACAATACCGGGCATGCAATTACTTCGACAGCAAGAAAACCGCAGCAAATGAAAAAGCAAGGGGTGCAGAGATGGAACAATCAAAGAGGACCAGGAACTACCCGCGCGAGGAAACCGAGACGGTGATTTACGAAACAGCCCGCGAGATCGCGGTCAAGGTTCTGAACAGGGTTGAACGGACTGATTCATACCTCGACAAGTTGCTCGATTTCGAATTGAGGAACTCGGAGCTGAGCAGACTCGACAAGTCATTTCTGACTGAGTTGGTCAACGGGACAATCCGTTGGAAAGTGCGAATTGACTACGTCATATCGCAATTCTATCGTGGCGACTACTCTAAGCTTGACATCAATATCAAGAACGCGATCAGAATCGCTATGTACCAGATTATGTTTCTTGAAAGGGTGCCGCAGTCCGCAGCGGTAAACGAGGCAGTGGAATTCGTCAAGAAGCTCAGAGGTCAATTTCTCGCAAACCTCGTCAATGCGATCTTGCGCACGGCGATCCGAAAATTGAATACGATCGAGTATCCATCGATAGAGGACGATGCCGTCAAGGCGCTTTCGACTATCCATTCTTTTCCGACGTGGCTCGTGCGTCGATTCATAAACAGGTTCGGGGTCTACGAATCCGAACAGCTCCTGACATCCCTCAACGAACGTCCCAGGCTGTCGATCAGAGTGAATCCGAAGAAAATGTCGACCGACGAGTTGGTATTGTCTTTCGAGTCGAAAGGGCTGAAAGTGACCCGCGGACAGTTCATTCCAAACTTCCTGTACGTCGAGGGCCTGTCAAGGATCGGGGAACTTGAATCATTTCGAGCGGGGCAATTCACCGTGCAAGATGAAAGCGCGGGGATGGTATCAATTCTTCTGGACCCGCAGCCGGGAGAGAGGATACTGGACATGTGCGCTGCACCGGGAGGCAAGACAACACACATTCTTGAATTGACAGGGGGCGAAGCGGATCTGACAGCCGTTGAGAAATACGAGAACAGGGCTAGACTCATTCACGATTCTGTCGAGAGGATGGGCTATAACCAGGTGAGAATAGTGGTCGCAGACGCGGCGAAGTTCTCAGACGCAGTCCTGTTCGACAAAATACTCGTCGACGCGCCCTGCACGGGATTCGGCGTGATCAGGAAGAAGCCTGATTCGAAGTGGAAGCGCGAACCCGAGGACATCACTCTCCTGAATGGAATCCAGACAGACATCATAGAAAACGCCGCCAGGCTGCTGAAGCCAAACGGTGTCCTCGTGTACAGCACGTGCACAATGGAACCCGCTGAGAATCAAGCGGTCGTTGAGGCGTTTGTAAGCAGGCATCCAGAGTACCGCATCGAATCGGCTGAAACATTTGTGGATCACTCGTTGCTTAGCAGAGAGGGTTATGTCGAGACTTTCCCACACAGGCATGATATGGACGGGAGTTTCGCGGCGAGGATTCGGAAAACGAAGTGATATTGTTGTATGCGAACCATCCTTTTAATAACTTTCTAAGGAAAATATCTCGGAGGTTTAGAAATGATTAAGAACGTCGAAGAGCTCAAGAGCAATCTCCAGGGAGTCGTCGAGGTCGACGGCTGGCAGAAAGCCAAGGTTTCCAATGCAGAGAGGCTCCGCAGCTCGGTTATAGACACACTCGTTTATGAATCGGTTTTCAATCCAACCCAGGAAGTAAAGACGAAGACACGCTGGCTGATCAGAGAACTGGCCAGAAATCTCGGCTGCGGCTCAGCATCCATCCAGGGACTTTATGATGCCTTCGGACGCGGCGAAGTATCGGGTTTCACGGTACCTGCGGTTAACATTCGCGGTATCACGTATGATTTTGCACGAGCCATGTTCCGCGTCGCCAAGAAACACAATATCGGTCCATTTGTTTTCGAGATAGCGAAATCGGAGATGGGATACACTGACCAGCGCCCGGACGAGTATTCCGCCTGTGTGCTTGCCGCTGCGGTGAAAGAGAATTATTCGGGTCCCGTCTTCATTCAAGGCGACCACTTTCAATTCAACGCAAAGAAATTTGCGGCGGATCCGGCGAAGGAAACGGATGTCATCAGATCTCTCATAAAGGAAGCCATCGCTGCGCAGTTCTACAACATAGACATCGACTCGTCAACGCTTGTCGACCTCAGCAAATCAACGACGGAGGAACAGCAGCGGAACAACTTCGAACTCGCTGCAGAGATGACCGCGCTGATCAGAGAAGTCGAGCCACATGGCGTGACCGTTTCCGTCGGCGGCGAGATTGGCGAAGTAGGCGGGAAGAATTCGACACCTGAGGAGTTCCGTGCGTACATGCAAGGCTATGTGAAGACACTTGCCGCCAAGAGGCAGGAGACGAAGACGATCAGTAAGATCAGCGTTCAGACCGGATCCAGCCACGGCGGAGTACCACTGCCCGACGGGACAGTGGCACAGGTGAAGATCGACTTTAGCGTCCTAAAGGACATTTCCGAGATCGCGCGGAGAGAATATGGCATGGCTGGTGCGGTACAGCACGGCGCATCAACTCTCCCCGAAGAATTGTTCGACAAGTTTCCTGGTGTCGGCACAGCTGAGATTCACCTTGCTACCGGATTCCAGAACCTTCTCTATGATCTGTTCCCCAAGGACTTCAGGGAGTCGATATATGACTACCTGCGGAAGAACATGGCAGACGAGAAGAAGCCGGACATGACAGACGAGCAGTTCATCTACAAAACACGAAAGAAAGGATTCGGTCCTTTCAAGCAGCAGATGTGGAACCTCGGAAAAGACTGGTTCGAGACCGCAAACGTGGAGCTTGAGAAGAGATTTGAATTTCTTTTCCTTAAACTCAACGCTAAAAATACCAAGAGCATAGTCGACAAATACGTCAAGTCCTGACGCATACCGAAGAATCCGTTGAGAGAAGGGACACTTTCTCAGTTTGACGAACTTTTCGTCTCGCGAAAAAATTACGGCGGCGCTCAGTTCCGTAGTTGCCGCCGTCTTCCTCACCACATTTAAACTCGTAGTTGGAATCAGTACAGGCAGCCTCGGCATCTTGAGTGAGGCTGCCCATTCCGGCCTCGACCTCATGGCAGCCGGTATGACTTACTTTGCCGTTAGGGCCTCTGACAAACCTGCCGATTCAGAACATCACTATGGCCACGGGAAATTCGAGAACATCTCGGCCCTCTTCGAAACCATCCTTCTCCTTCTCACCTGTTTCCTGATCGCCAGGGAAGCCGTCCATCGGATTGTTTTCAAGGAAGCCGACATCGAGGTCACTGTTTGGAGTTTTGTCGTCATGTTGACATCGATCATAATTGACTTCACGAGATCGAGGATTCTCTCACGTGCAGCGAAGAAGTACCACAGCCAGGCGCTTGAGGCGGACGCTCTTCACTTCTCCACGGACATCCTCAGTTCAAGCGTCGTCATAGTTGGCCTTGTAGGGGCGAAGCTCGGCTTTACGTTCGCCGATCCCGCTGCGGCTCTTGGAGTCTCTGTTATTGTCGTGGTCATCAGTCTGAGGTTGGGCAAACGCACAATCGATGTTCTAGTCGACCGTAGCCCGGAACCTGGTCTCGTGGAGGGTATTCGCGCGGCGGCGCTGCAATCAAAGGAAGTTCGCGTGCTGAAAAAACTGAGAGTGAGGGACTCCGGCGGCAGGATATTCGTGGACATGGTGGTTGGCCTTCCGAGGCTTCTGCCATTCGAGCAGGCACACAAGGTCATGGATGACATTGAACAACGGATAAGGAAGATCCGCGATGGAATCGACGTGGTGGTCCACGCAGAACCCGTTGAGAGCGATTCGGAAACTGCGCTGGACAAAATAAGATTTGCGGCTGAGGACACAGACAGCAAGATACATGAAGTGGAAGTATATACCACAGAAAATGGAGTGGTGGTGGATTTACATCTTGAGGTGGAAGACGCGGCATCGATAGAGGAAGCTCACGCGGAAGCCGATGAACTCGAAAAGGCGATACGCGCCCAGATCGGCAACGTGGATCAGATATTCATTCATATTGATACATCTCCCGGAGGCATTATCCGGGCATCGTCTCTCAACCTCCGGGACAGCGATCTTCCCCGCAAGCTTCTCGATTACGTCGGTTCCAAAGGTCAGGTCGTCTCATGCAGCAATCTCAATTTCACTGAAAGCAGTTCCGGGCTTCGTGTCGCAATGGCGTGCAAGCTGGACGGGACTTTTTCGCTGAGCGAAACGGTTAAAATGGTCAATGAGCTTGAGGAAGATATCATCAGAAAGTTTCCGCAGATATCGAAGGTTGTGATTCACCAGGAACCAATTCTCCGGGACAAGGTATGAGACCGTATTACAATGATCCGTATACCGTAGAATTTGACGCCACGGTCGTCGATTCCATTGTGAAGAGCGAAAGGATAATCGTATCACTCGACCAAAGCTATTTCTACCCCACTTCCGGGGGGCAGGAACACGACACGGGGTCCATAGCAGGCGTGGAGGTGACTGATGTGTTTGAGGACAATGGCCAGGTGTTCCATGTTGTCACGAACGAAATACCCGCTGGAAGAGTGACGTGTCGGATCGACTGGAGACGGAGATTCGAGAACATGCAGCAACATACCGGACAGCACATGCTGTCGGCAGCGTTTGAGAGTCTTTTCCACATCGAAACAGTCTCCTCCCGGTTGGGAGAATACACAGGCACGATCGATCTCTCACGGCAACCAACAGAAAATGAAATAGAGTCAGCGGTTCACGCGGTCAACAAGGTGGTCCAGGAAAACAGACAGGTTATTGTCCATTTCGCAGAACGTGAGAATATAGACGCGTTCAAATTGCGCAAGCCTCCTAAGGTTGACGGGACGGTGAGAATAATTGAAGTCAAGGATTTCGACATGTCTCCATGCGGAGGGACTCACTGCACTCATACCTCCGAAATTGGAGTGGTCATAACAGGCAGTGTCGAGAAGGTGAGAGGAACTTCAACTCGCATCGAGTTTTATTGTGGGAACAGGGCGGTCAAGCGTTTTTATGAACTTCAAAAAACTGTGCGAGACAGCTCGCGGTTACTGTCGGCTTCAATTGAAGACCTTCCGGCTGCTGTCAGCAGATTGAAGAGTCAACTCCAGGGAAAAGACAACGTGGCAAAAGTCCTGACTGAAAGACTGCTGGAAGACCTATGCGAGAAGATACTTCCGCGGATTACTAATATCGCACTGGAAAGGAATTTCATTGATGTATCTGCGGAAGTACAGAGCAACGATGAACTTCGATTTGTCGCAAGCTGTGTCGCCCGCAAAATTACTTCTACGTTTGCTCTATATCGTTTAGAGAAAGCAATGTGCTACATGAATTTGAATCTTGCGGTGAAAGAGGATGCGGCCACCACGATTCTCAACGAACTTCGGTCCCAATGCGGTGCGAAGGGTGGAGGCCGAAACGGATTTTACTCCATCACTTTTGAAGTCTCACATATCAAAGAGATAGCGGCAATCGTAAGCCGGAGATTGACTGGTGAGTGAAGCAAGGGCGCATCTCTTTGTGAGCGGTCTCGTGCAGGGCGTCGGGTACAGGTACTTCGCGATTAGGAGGGCCGATGCGTATGGGATCAGTGGATTTGCAAAAAACCTGATTGATGGAAGAGTTGAAGTTGTTGCAGAAGGAAATCCCGGGCTGGTGGAGGAATTCATAAAGGACTTGAGAAATGGGCCGATCTCGGCCCATGTTACGGATATCAGAATCGAATGGGAGAAACCGACCTTCGAGTTCACAGGATTCCACGGCCTATGAGAATCGGATTTGGTTTTGACGCACACGAATTGGTGGATAACAAGCCGTTGATGCTTGGGGGAGTCGAGATAGAATTTCCCAAGGGCCTGCGTGGCCATTCAGATGGAGATGTCATTCTCCATGCACTTAGCGATGCCATTCTTGGCTCATGTGCCCAGGGCGACATCGGCGTGCATTTCCGGGACGATGACAAGCAGACAGAAGGAATAGACAGCAGGCGAATACTTGACTTCTCTCTTGACAAAGCTAAGGACCAGAAAGTGAGGGTGAACAACATCGACGTTGTTGTCGTCGCTGACCAACCTAAGTTGAGCAAGTGGTACGAGAAGATTCGGCTCTCCATTTCGGAGAGCTGCCACGTTTCACCGGACAAGGTGTCTGTGAAAGCGAAGACCACCGAGGGCACATTGGTTGGAAAAAATGCCGTAGCATGTTTCGCGATAGTGCTGATGGAAGAAGTGTGACTCAGATCGACGCCATAATCACGGCACTCAACCATACGGATCCAGTTTATCTCTATTTTGCGCTCTTCTTTTTTGCGTTTCTCGAGAACCTCTTTCCGCCAACGCCGAGCGATTTGATAATCGCATTTGGTGGTTCGCTCGCAGGCATGGGGAAACTGAGTCCCGTTGTGGCGATCGTCTTCTCAACCGTCGGCAGTACAGTCGGCTTCGTTGTGATGTACTACGTGGGGTTCTACTTAGGCAAGAAACTGGTCGATGCCGGAAAGCCACGAATACTTCCGCTTGACAAGATCAAGCTCGCCGAAAAGTGGTTTGGGAAGTATGGATACGGCCTGGTCGTTGCGAATCGATTTCTATCCGGAACCAGGGCGATCATTTCCTTTTTTGCCGGCCTCTCCAAGCTTCCGATTTCAATTACACTTCCGCTGTGCGCTCTCAGTGCCTTGCTTTGGAACGGCCTTCTCGTATATGGAGGTTCCGTATTAGGTCATAATTGGAAACAACTCGGCCAATACCTTGACATCTATGGGACGGTAATAGCGCTGATTCTTCTGTTGGTAGTTCTGGGCGCGATAGCAAAGTATTTTCTCGGACGCAGGCATGCTTAAGAGAGCGCTCAAATGGATGGGTCTGCTTTTGGCCGCCATCGCGGTCGTCTCCGTCATCAATCCCTTCATGGCATATCATGTGAAAAGGTATGCCAGCGTTCAATTCGGAGACTACTATGAATATTCGGGAGTTGTCGACATAAGGACGACCTACTCTGACGGCAGCGACACCTACGAACAGATTGGACGGATTTGCGACTCGCTTGGACTCCATTTTGCGATTGTCGCCGATACCAATACCGTGGAGCCGTTGAAGGCCGGACTGGACAAGAGATGGGGAATGACTCTCATTGTACCTGCGGTAGAAATATCGGGGCGGCATGGGAATGAACGATTCATTGTGTTAGGGGATAGCATCCCGCTCTTGCCGGGAAGCGGAGTGAGTGTCGATTCGGTGATCGACGATGCATCGCGAAAGGGAAGTTCGATCATTCTAGCCCAGAGTCTTGGGTCCGCGACAAAGCCAGACTTGCGAGCTGGGGACAACGAAGATCTTACAGGAATGGAAGTCTACAATTTTGAGCGTAGCTGGAGAAGTATGTTCAATATCTTCCAAATCAACAAATTGTTCGGAGCATACCTGGCCTATTCTGTTGATCCGCGGACACTCAACTATGTTCTTCAGTATCCCCAAAAGGAGATGAGAGAATTTGACAGGTTGAACGAATTGCGGAAAGTTGTGGGCATAGGAGCGCTGGGTGCGCGCTCGAACATTGAATTTGGGAGGAACAAATCCTGGCATTATCCTTCTTACGAAAACATGTTCAACTTAGTCCACACAATCATTGTAACGACGACTCCATACAACGCGCTGTACCATCACGACCGCGAGATAACCCTCAACGCGATAAGAAAGGGAAACACATATGTAGCGTTCTCAGGGCTGGAACCCGCAAGAGGCTTCCTCTTTACTGCAACTTCCGGCGACATGCGGGCAATTATGGGAGACAGCCTTCGGCTTATAGGGGAAGGAACACTTCGCATCTCGCTTCCGGACAGCGTCTCAGTTGAGACACAGATTGTCAGGAACGGCGAAGTGGTCGCGACTTATGATAAAGCGGGCACAACCGTTCTCAACATACACAGTCCCGGCGTATACAGGGTGCAGGTTTTTCAAAAGCGGACGATGCTCCCTTTTTTCATGAAGCGATCTTACCCATGGATTCTATCGAACCCAATTTATGTTTATGAGAAGTGACTGATGATTAAATTGCACAAATTCTTCGACTCCAGGTTTGCTCTGGCAATTGTTTCGGGAGCACTTCTCGGATTGTCCTTTCCGCCGTTCCATTTTGAGTGGCTGGCGTTTGTCGGGTTCGTCCCTTTGTTGTTTGCGATAGACAACGCGAGGAGCTATCGGGAAATCATTAAGCTGTCATATTTCAGTTTTCTTCTCTTCAACATTATTGTCATCTATTGGGTTGGCGGGTGGAGCAAAGAGACTGACCCTTTCATGATGATCGGTGGTGCCGCGCTGGTCGCAGGGCATCCCTTGTTCTTCGTCGTCCCGATTCTCGCTTATCATTTTCTGCGAAAGAGACTCGGCAGGGTTGCTGTATTACTCTTCCCATTTGTGTACTTATCCTTTGAGCACCTTCATTCAATCACTGAGGTAGCATTTCCATGGCTGACTGTAGGCTATTCTCAATGCTACAATCTGCCCGATATCCAGTTTGCATCATTCACGGGACTTTTCGGAGTGTCCCTCCAGATCCTAGCAGTGAATGCCCTCTTCGCTTATGCCGCGATGCTGTGGTTGGACGGACAGAAAGCAAATAGGACAAAGGTTGCTTTCTCGATCTCAGCCGGATTACTTCTGGTAATACTACCGGAACTCTACGGCATAGGTGTTCTGAATAAAGCGGCACACATCGAGTTCAAGAGGAAGCTGAGAGTGACAATCATCCAGCCGAATATCGATCCATATGCAAAGTGGGTCGGCAGTCCTACGGAGATTCTCCACACATACGAAAGAGAGACTTATCGCGCATTACACCGCAGAGCCGACCTCGTCGTGTGGCCGGAGACGGCAATCCCATTTTACATACTCCTTCCTCAATTCAGTTTCTACAGGCAGGAGCTGCAGTCTTTCGTCGACACGACGGGGATTTCGCTGATGAGCGGTCTCCCCCTTGCGCACTATTATGCAGACAGCAATAACTCGAAGCCGAGCAGCCATTATGATGATTTCATGCACGAGTATTACGACGCATACAATGGTGCCGCGCTCTTCTTGCCAGATTCGAACAGGTATCAGACCTACGGCAAGATTATTCTGGTTCCGTTTGCAGAGAGACTTCCTTATGCGGATGCGTTGCCGTTTCTCATTAAGCCGTTGAAATGGGGAGTCGGAATTAGCAACTGGGCGCGCGGCACAGACACGACGGTCTTCAAGCTTGCGAATGGCACAAAGTTCTCGACCGTGATCTGCTACGAAAGTGTTTTTCCCGGATACGTGAGGGAGTTTGCGAAGAAGGGGGCGGACTTCCTTGTGATCATAACGAACGACGGATGGTACGGCAACACTTCAGGGCCGTATCAACATGCAGCGTACGCAATCATGCGCGCCGTGGAAAACCGGCGCTCAGTAGTCAGATCGGCGAACACCGGGATCTCTGAATTCATCGACCCGTTCGGGAGGTATATCGGCGAACCTACAGAGTATGGCAGGATCGCCTCCATTACGGAGAATATTCCGCTCAACGACAGAAAAACCTTCTATTCGGAGCACGGAAACTGGATCGCGCACCTTGCAGAAATTATTTCTGCTGCGTCCATTCTTTTCGGACTTTTTCTTAAATTAAAAAACCGAGAAACGAGGAGAGACTCAGACGGATTACATTGACTTAAGAAGCGACACGGTTACCAAACCGAGCGAAGCCATGCGTAAGGTCATGGCGAATGCAGAAGTGGGCGACGACGTTTTTGGTGAGGACCCAACCGTCAACCGTCTTCAGGAAACGGTCGCAGGTCTGCTTGGCAAGGAGAGCGGACTATACGTTCCGAGCGGTGTAATGTCCAACCAAGTTGCCTTGAAGACTCACACGTATCCCGGCGATGAAGTCATCGTCGAAAAGGACTCGCACATTTTCAACTACGAGACCGGTGCTCCATCGCTGCTTTCCGGTGTTCAGCTCAATCCTGTTCCCGGAACACGCGGAGTGATGACTGCAAAGGATGTCGAGGACGCGATTCGACCTGACGTTTACTACATGATGCCCACTCGTCTCATCTGCGTGGAAAACACACACAACCGAGGTGGCGGCAGCATCTATCCGATGAAGTTGATCGAAGACATTCAAGACGTGGCTGTGAGAAGAGGACTGAGGTACCACCTTGATGGTGCTCGCCTGTGGAATGCGTCTGTTGCGACTGGCATCAAAGTCTCGGAATACGCAAGACATTTCGACTCGGTGTCGGTCTGTCTTTCGAAGGGACTTGGAGCGCCGGTAGGATCTGTGCTGACAGGTACTAAGGAATACATCACAAGAGCGAAGCGTTTTAGAAAGATATTCGGAGGCGGCATGAGGCAGGCCGGCGTGCTTGCTGCAGCTGGACTGTATGCAATTGAGAACAACCTTCAAAGACTTGCCGAAGACCACGAGAAAGCGAAGACATTCGCGTCGATCCTGGCGGAATCCCCGATGTATGAAGTGAATGTTGAACACGTAGAGACAAATATTATCATATTCGGCATCAAGCATACCACAAGCATTGACAAATTCATCGCAGATGCCAAGTCGATTGGCATTCTTCTTTCCGCTGGAAGTGCCGGCAAGATCAGGGCTGTCACTCATCTGGATGTCTCTATGGCGCAGGTGAAAAAAGCCGCTGAAACCCTGGGAAAGTATCATTTCAACTGAGATGAGTTGTGTCATTTTGACGAATACGATGGATAGACTTCTGAGAAAGCGGCGGAGTTAGATGCCAATGACAGTTGAACGAATTCCTGACCCAGCGGAGCTTGAACGGGCGAAGGCCGCAGGGTACACGCATTACCCGCTCGTAGTGGAGACGCTCGAAGACATCTACACCCCGGTTGGGCTTTATGTGAGGCTCCGCAAGCTGGGGAAGAGCAGTTTTCTGCTGGAGAGCGCAGAGGGTGGCGAAAAGATCGGACGCTACTCTTTCATGGGTGTCAATCCGTTTGCGAGCTTCAAGGTGACCGACGGGAAGGTGTTGATCGATGGACGCGAAAAAGAAGGAGCGTCATCTCCGATATCGGAGCTTAAGAAATTCTTTTCGCAGTTCAGGGTGTTTCCTGTGGAAAACCTGCCGCGCCTGGCAGGCGGCGCGGTCGGATATTTCGGATATGATTTTGTAAAATACATCGAAGCAATCCCGATACGCGAATCCGACAAGCCCGTTCCCGAAGTTCTCCTCGATTTCTATGATACCATCCTTGCGGTCGACAATCTCAAGAGAAGAGTCTTGCTTGTCACGCTGCTGCCGCTGGAAGGGGACGCCTCGACATTTGGGAGACTCCTCGATGAGCGTATCGGCCATCTGAACAGCATTATCGACACGATAAGAGATCAGAATAGTAAACCGAAACCGCCGAAATGCTCTGTCGGCGATCCTAAGTTCAACATGTCAAAGGACCGCTACAAGGAGATTGTGGCGCGCGCTAAAGAGTATATCATAGAAGGCGACATTTTTCAGGTTGTACTGTCGCAACGGGCCGAGTTTGCTTTTGAAGGAGATTCATTTCTCCTTTACAGAGGTGTCCGTGCATTGAATCCCTCGCCATACATGTTCTATCTGGAATTCGGTGAGGAGATGGAACAGCTGGCTGTCATAGGTTCTTCACCGGAGATGTTTGTCAGGAAGGAAGGGAAGAAGATCGAGATGCGTCCCATCGCCGGAACAAGCCCGCGCGGAGCTGGCCCGGAGCAAGATGATGAATTCACGAGGCAACTGGTCATGGACGAGAAAGAGAAGGCCGAACACGTAATGCTCGTGGACCTGGGACGTAACGATATCGGACGCGTAGCCTGCACCGGGAGTGTCCGCGTGGAGAACTTCATGCACGTCGAGAAGTTCTCCCACGTAATGCACATAGTTTCAGATGTCATAGGCAGTATCGGAAGAGGCAGAGATGCCGTTGAGACATTGGCCGCTTGTTTTCCGGCAGGGACACTCAGCGGCGCGCCAAAGGTCCGCGCGATGGAGATTATCTCTGAACTTGAAGAGACTCCGAGGAAAGTTTACGGTGGCGCAGTTGGATATATAGATTTCAACAACAATATGGACACATGCATCGCGATACGAACCTTCGTTGTTCAGGGTGATACGGCCTACCTGCAGGCCGGGGCGGGAATCGTTTACGATTCGGACCCCGAACGGGAATATAATGAGTCGATTAACAAGATGAAGGCTAACCTTGAGGCACTGAGACTGCTCGGCGAATTTCGATGATACTTCTGATAGACAACTACGACTCGTTCACATACAACCTCTTTCAATACATGTCTGAACTTGGTGCCAGCGTACAGGTCGCCCGTAACGATAAAATAACTCTGGCAGAAATTCGGAGGGCAAAACCGGAGGCCATCGTTATTTCTCCAGGTCCGAAAACGCCCAGCGAGGCCGGCATTTCCGAGCCGGTCATCAGAGAGTTTTACAAGTCTATCCCGATACTTGGCGTGTGTCTCGGACATCAGGCCATCGGAGAAGTGTTCGGCGGACGTATTGTTAAGGCACCGGTGCCGATGCATGGAAAAACTTCTCACATAATCCATGCTGGGCGGTCGATCTTCGCATCGCTTCCCGTTCCCTTTGTGGCAACGAGATATCACTCTCTGATTGTCTCGAATAGCGAGTTTCCAACTGAACTTGAAATGATTGCATGGACAGAAGACAATCTTGTCATGGGATTGAAGCACAAGGACTATCCGACCGTCGGCGTGCAGTTTCACCCTGAGTCGATTATGACTGAGAGCGGCAAGCTCCTTCTACAAAACTTTCTGGATGGAAGAATCTAAAAATGAGTACCATTATTAACCATTCTCCAAACGGCGACCGCCTGTCGCTTCTCGAAGCAAAGCAAAGAGACATATGGAGAATATTCAAGATAATGTCCGAATTTGTCGACGGGTTCGATTTGCTGAGCAGGGCGACGCCTGCGATTTCGATATTCGGGTCGGCGAGAATGAAGCCTGGAAGCAAATATTACGAGTTGACCCGTCAGGTAGCCTTTGAGCTTGCAAAGACCGGCTACGCCATCGTAAGCGGTGGAGGCGGTGGTTTGATGGAGGCGGCCAACCGCGGTGCGAGAGAGGCGGGCGGGGAATCCATAGGACTAAACATAGAACTTCCATTCGAGCAGACGCCAAACCAATTCATAGACCCGGACAAGGTGATGACGTTCCAGCACTTCTTTGTCCGCAAGGTCATGTTTGTCAAATATGCGCAGGGTTTTGTGGTAATGCCAGGTGGATACGGAACGGTTGACGAGTTCTCGGAGGCGATAACTTTAATTCAGACCAGGAAAACGAAAAAATTCCCGGTAATACTCATGGGCAGTAGCTACTGGGACAAGATGCTGTCATGGATGAAGGAGACGGCACTGGAAGAAGGTTGCATCAACGCTGAAGATCTCGAGATCTTTCACGTGTGCGACGAACCCGCGGAAACGGTGCAAATCATCAAGGATTTCGGAGTCCGGCACGGCTATGTCACGAACTTCTAAACGGTATCTTCTGGTTGTCTTTCCGCTAGTAGTGATGTTGGCTGCGGGCCTTGGCATCGCCACACACGGCTTCGGTCTGTATGCCGCCAGAAATTCGGTTGGCTTGCAGGAGACAGGGAGCAGTCCGCAATATTCGGATGTAAGTCGGTTGTCTACCTACCGAATTCCTGACTCGCTTGACTTCTGCGGTGAAAGAATGCCGCTCGAGATACCTGATGTGCGCAGAAGAATGGAATGGGCATTCTACACTAACCTCTCGGATGCACAAATAATTCTTGACCTCAAAAGAAGTACGGAATACTTCCCGTATATCGAATCTCAGCTTCAAGAGATGAATTTGCCTGAAGACTTAAAGTATCTCCCCGTCGCTGAAAGTGCACTGCGGGATCTCGTTTCAAGCAGGGGAGCGGCAGGCATTTGGCAATTCACGGAAGAGACAGCGAAGAGATACGGTCTGGTTCTGAATAATTCCGTCGACGAACGCTACAACTTCCGTAAGGCGACTCGAGCGGCTCTTTCTTACTTGAGCGACCTTCATGCGGCTTTCGGAAGCTGGACGCTTGCGGCTGCAGCCTACAATATGGGCAGAACAGGAACCAGGTTGTCAATAGACTATCAGATGGTCAACGATTATTACAACCTATATCTCAACGATGAGACCTCTCGATTCGTGTTCAGGATAGTCGCGTTGAAACAGATCATGTCCCATTACAGAACGTACGGATTTGATCTGACCAGCGAAGATTTTTATCAAGCCCCGGAAACAAGGACGATCAGTGTGGCTCATATACCCAATCTGGCCGTCTGGGCAAGACAGCAAGGAACGAGTTACAAAGAGGTTAAATATCTCAACCCATGGCTGATTAGCCAAACACTTCCGTACGGCGACTGGAGAATTGATCTTCCAAAGTCGTCCCAGCCAGTAGTGTTTGCGTCGACATTACCTGTGACAGCTGATTCAGCATCAGACACCAAGCCAAATCTCAAGTACGTGGTGAAACGCGGCGATTCGCTTATTAGAATAGCTAAGACATACGGAGTCTCCGTGAAGGATCTTGTCGACTGGAATGACTTAGGCGATAGACGCTACTTGAGAACCGGAGAGAAGCTGGTGATATTCGCCAACGATCAAGATATCGAAAGATAAGACGAACATCGAGATATAATTCATCCCGGCTTGTGAATACCGTCGAGTTACAACGCTTGCCACGCAGTGAGCGTTTTCGCTAGTCACTCGGAAAGAAGCCTTCCATCAGGAGGTCGTAACTGAGCCAATGAAATCTCTTCAGACAGTGAGCGTAGATGCTTTTCCTGCATTGAAGTTGAATGACAACTCTTACATCAGCTACCAATTGTATTTTGAGGTCAGGGGTGTCGCCCATGTTGAAGTCGGCAAGTTGGGGCAGTTCACATTTTCTCCGGGATCTTACGTCTACACCGGAAGTGCCAGAAGAAATCTGGCAAAGAGAGTGACACGCCACCTCTCGCCTACGAAGAAACTGCACTGGCACATTGACTATCTGCTGTCCGGGGCGAAGTCGGTGTTCTCACGAATTGTGATCTCAGAGTTAGAGGAGTGTGAACTAAACCGGCTTACGGAGGGAGTCATCGTGGTACATGGATTCGGCTCGACGGATTGTTCAGCGGGATGCGGCAGCCACTTAAAATTTCTGGGTGAAGTACCCAGGAAAATCAGTCAAACCGATGCAAGTGAAAGTTCCGTTCTGCAAGGTTGACGCAATCACAAATTATTAGATAGAGGAGAACCAAATGCCAAAAGCAAAGGAACACGTTGCTTTGAGAGGAGTTGCAGCCATGATGATTCTCTGCCTGCTTCCTCTTGTCGCTTCGGCGAAAGTGGATACCACTGATGTAATGCATAACATAGAATTCAGAAATATCGGCCCTGCAGCTGCGGGGGGAAGAGTCAGCGCTGTCGTCGGGATTCCCGGCCAGCCAAATATTTACTATGTCGGTGCAGCCGGAGGCGGTGTATTCAAAACCGTTGACGGAGGAATATCCTGGAAACAGGTATTCGTCCATGAAGCCACATCATCAATCGGAGCGATTGCGTTGGCCCCGTCTAACCCGAATTTCATATGGGTAGGCACGGGCGAAGCGAACCTCCGAAACGATATCATCACCGGTAAGGGCGTTTATTTCTCGCCCGACGCAGGGAAGTCCTGGCAGTTCATGGGGCTGAAGGATGTTGGACAAATATCCAGCGTAATCGTCAACCCATCAGATCCCAATAATGTCTTTGTCGCTGCCATCGGCGACGCGTGGGCCCCAAACGCCGACCGTGGTATCTTCCGCACCACCGACGGAGGAAAAACATGGGAGAAAGTTCTGTTTGTCAACGATACAACCGGAGCATCATCACTTGTCATGGATCCGGGGAACCCGAAGGTTCTGTTCGCTGGGATGTGGCAGGTCAGAAGGTTTCCTTGGATGCTTGATGACGGTGGCGATGGCAGCGGCATCTATCGTTCGACGGATGGTGGGACGACGTGGAAGAAGCTGACCGAAGGTTTGCCCTCCGGCCCACTTGGCAGAATCGCCGTCGCGGCGGCACCGGGCAACCCTGACCACGTCTATGCACTCATCGAGTCAAAGAAAGGAATGCTCTGGGATTCCAAAGATCTGGGAGACCACTGGAGTCTTGTGAGCAACAACCACGAACTGGACGTGCGCCCATTCTACTTCTCTAACTTCACTGTGTCGCCTGACAACGAGAACAAGCTGTTCTTTCTGTCGTTCCTGATCACTGAATCGACGGACGGCGGAAAGACTGTGAAGAGCGTCAACGGCAATGTCCACGTAGATCACCACACGATCTGGATCGACCCGCAAAACCCCGACCGGATCATTATCGGAAACGATGGCGGAGCGTATCTTTCCGTCGATGGAGCCAAGACATGGAGGTTCCTGAACAATCTTCCGATCGAGCAGTTCTACCAGGTTGCCGTTGATAGCAGCAGGCCTTTCAATCTGGGAGGAGGACTGCAGGATAACAATGCCTGGTACGGGGTCTCCACAAATTTGAATGGTGGGGGAGTGACCGGACAGAACTGGTTCACCGTTGCCGGTGGAGATGGTGAGTACGTCGTGCCCGCGCCAAGTGACCCGAACATCGTTTACGCCGAAGCTCAGGACGGCTTCCTTAAGCGTCTTGATCTGAAGACAGGTTTATCAACATACATCAGACCCTACTATTATGATTCACCGGATATGCCTCCATCGCAGCTGAAATACAGGTTCAACTGGACGACGCCGATTGCCGTCTCAAGCACTGATGCTAACGAAGTATTCCTGGGGGCCAATGTTCTGTTCAAGACTGTGGATGGTGGTCAACACTGGACTGTGATAAGTCCGGATCTTACCAGGAATGACAAGTCAAAACAGAGACCCAGCGGCGGGAACATCGACCTTGATCTCAGCGGCGCAGAGAACTATGACACGATTCTTTCAATTGGGATTTCACCTCTTGACTCAAATGTCATGTGGGTTGGTACTGATGACGGGCTCGTTCAGGTAACGAAAGATGGTGGCGCTCATTGGGAGGACGTGGCGAAAAACATACCGCACTTTCTGGAGTGGGGCCGGATATACCAGGTCGATCCATCTCCATTCAATGTCGCATCGTGCTATATCGCAGTTGACTTCCATGAGCTTGATAACAACAAGCCATACGTGTTCAAGACGGATGATTTCGGAAAGACATGGACGTCGATTTCCGACGGCTTTCCGGATGGATACCCGGTTCATGTTGTCCGTGAAGATCCGAACATGAGAGGATTCCTCGTCGCGGGGACGGACGCAGGGCTGTACTATTCGAGAGATGATGGCAAACAGTGGACGCAGCTGAAGAGCAACTTCCCGACGGCTTGCGTTTACGACCTTAAATTTGAAAAGAGAACTCACGACCTTGTCGTTGCCACGCACGGCAACGGTGTCTTCATACTCGACAACATCACTCCGCTCGAACAATTCAGTGAAAAGGTGAAAGATGAGGAGTTTCATCTTTTCAGCTCTCTTCCTGCTTACATGTACCATTTCAGGAGCAAGGACGCCTTCAATGATCTCAGCACATATTCTGCTCCGAATCAACCCAACGGCGTAATGGTGGATTACTACTTGAGAGATACACTGAGTGTGAGTGGAGCCGAGCACAAAGAACACAAGACTCCAATCAAGATCGAGATCAGCGACGAAGCAGGAAATCATATCGCGACAGCGTACGGGCCTGACAAGAAGGGCTTCAATCGATTTGTCTGGAACATGAGGTATCAGAGCGCAGTCCCGTTGCGGATAAATCCGAAGACTGCTGCCAAAGCAAATCCGTTTGCGACCAACGGCCCCATGGTTATGCCAGGCACCTACAAGATCACAGTGAGTGCAGCCGGAAAGACTGAGTCGGTACGGACAGAACTCTATCCCGATCCTCGCTTCGCAGTTCCTGCGGATTACTTCACTTCAAATACAAGTGACGGCCTTGTCGCAAGAGATCAGTATTCTGCACTCAATGAGATGCTCAACCGCATTGAGAACATCCATGAGCAAATGGCGACGATCAGGAAATCTCTTGCGACTGATGAACAAGGAATGCAGAATGGAAAGTATAAATCCGTTCTGGATCGAATGCGGGATTTGGAAAAGAAGTTGACAGAGATCAAAGACACAGTCTACGCGAAGGACGTGCAGCACGAAGTCGTAGAGGACGACATACATGATTTCACACACCTTCATGCAAGGCTCGACGGAATGATGTACAACTTCACATCACCGTACAACGGACTGCCGGGTGAGGTGGTTGTGAGCACGATGCATCAACTCGGGAATCAGCTCGCAGCAGATCTGGATTTGTTCAACGGAATCCTAACAACGGATATACCAGCGCTCAACAAGTTAGCCCAAGCCGAAGGAGTACCGACATTGTTCGCTGGTCCGATAATAACAGTGAAAAAGTGAGAACATCTCAGAGCGTGAACTTGTAAGCGAATAGAGGCGGAGGTGCAGAACGGCACTTCCGCCTTTCTTTCGAAGCATAACTGTTGTAGAATTAGTGTTATGTTACGCTATGAACCTCCCGAGGAATCTGCGATCCCCGGGCTTCTTTCTGTCGAGCAATAGCCGTTCCCCTCTTCTCTTTGAAGGAAGAATACGTTTCTCGGTCCCACTGACGCAATGCCTGAGCAATGCGCTGAGAAGGCGGACTCTTGCTTTCCGAATTACGCGTCACTAAATTGACCTGTCCGTTAGGGGTGCTATCCTCGAGAGATGGATGGCTGAGATAAACCCTACGAACCTGATCTGGGTAATGCCAGCGGAGGAAAATGGACCACACTTCTGAGGAACCGTTTCTACTTTCGTCTGTTGGCTTTACTCTTCAGGCGGAATCGGAAACGGTTTATTAGTTTTAGGAGAAGTGATGAAAATAAGTCTACTTACGCTCCTTGTCTTTTCAGTTATGTTTGTGACTGCTCAGGCTCAGGAGGCCGTCATAGTCCGTGGTACGGTAGTCGACTCAACTGATTTTGCAGGCATTGCCGGGGCTGTTGTCCGGATCCTTCCGGACGGCGACAGCACCTACACCGATCAGAACGGAGTTTTCGAGTTTGCGCGAGTATCCTCAGGATCTCACCAGATTGAGGCCATTGCACCAGGATTCACGAGAGCATTGGTATTGGTGAAGGTTCCATCAAAAATGGTTACCATAGTCATGACGCCGAGGACTTTTCATTTGCATCCCATCCTGGTGACAGCCCAGATTGCCCAGGCACGCCGCTCACCGGTGACTTTCAGCAATTTGCCAGGCAAGATAATCGGCGAGCAATACGCTGCTCAGGACGTTCCCGTGCTCTTGTCGCAGCTCCCTTCGATCACGCAATACTCAGAGAACGGCGAAGGGATCGGCTATTCATACATCACGATGCGTGGTTTCGACCAACGAAGGATTTCAGTCATGATCAACGGAATCCCGCAGAACGATCCGGAGGATCACAACGTATACTGGATAAATGTGCCTGACCTTCAGGCGAGCACACAGACAATACAGGTACAGCGAGGCGCCGGTAATGAATTCTATGGAGCGCCTGCGATCGGAGGTTCGATCAACCTCGAGACTACAAATCTGGCGGATGAGAGGGAATTGAGTATTACGTTTGGTGCCGGATCTACAGGGGTATCCTATGATGGTTCTCTGATGAACCGTCTTTTCGGGACGGGAATGACCCGCCGATATTCAGCAACGTTCAGCTCCGGATTGATCGACGGCAAGTACGCGTTGTACGCCCATCTTGCAAAGAACATGACCGATGGCTATCGGCAGAATTCCTGGGTCAATCTCAATAGCTACTTTGTGAGCGCAAGTCGATATGATGAGGATGTGACGACTACGATAAATCTATATGGCGGACCAATCTCAGACGGCTTGTCATATCTAGGACTTCCGAAATTCGCGGCTCTTGATAAGAACTTGCGAACATCTAACTGGGATGACTGGAACACGGATAGCAATCAAGTGAACTATTCGCCCAACATGATGAGATTCATTGGAGCAAACGGGAAAGACACTATATTTGCGGTGCCCAGGCGACCTTCCGAAATCGAGAACTTCTCGCAACCGCATTTCGAGCTTCTTAACGAGTGGAGAATCTCCCCTTCCCTTACCTTGAATAATTCCTTGTTCCTGATTCTTGGTTCAGGATTTTACGACGATGATGGCTCATGGGCGGATACGAACTATTTCCGAATTACTCCGCAATATGGCTTTTCTCCGACCGGCAACCCGGGTGACGCTTTGATACACGCCTACGTAGGCGAAAGCCAATATGGATGGATACCTCGCCTTACAATCAGGCATGATAATGGAGCACTCGTTGTCGGCGCTGAGCTCGACCGGAACGTGTCTGATCATTGGGCAACCATAAGATGGGCACAGAACCTACCGCCCGGTCTCCCGGCAGGCTACCGCTACAACGAATGGCGCGCACAAACGGACGTTGCTGCGCTGTACGGCCATGAGTTGTACAATCTTACGTCCCGGGCCACGCTGATGCTTGACCTCGAATACGAGTTCAAGCAGTACAATTTCTTCTACGAGAAATTCGTTGGCAATCAGTTCATCGTCCCTTACCATTTCCTGAATCCGAGGATCGGCATCAACTACAATTTGTCTTCGACGTCCAACATATATCTCAGTGTCAGTCAGACTTCACGCGAGCCTCAACTGTCAAGTCTCTACAATGCTGACGAGTCAAGCTACGGAGCGACTCCAAGCTTTGCCTTGAATCCCGACAGCACTTATAACTTCGGGGATCCGCTTATGAAGCCGGAAACGCTGAACGATTACGAGCTTGGCTATCGTTTCAACAATGACCGATTTAGATTCGGCGTCACAGGCTATTGGATGGATTTCTACAACGAGCTCGTGTCAAACGGTCAAGTCGATCAATACGGACAGCCGATAGTGGGAAACGCTCCCCGGACACAGCACATCGGTCTCGAACTGGAAGGCGGCGCAATCATAACTCCTTCTTTCTCGCTCTACGGAAACGCAACATTCAGCAGGAACAGGATAATCCGATACGTGTATTACCAAAGTCAAACCGATAATCTGGGGAACACGATAACGGTTCCAGATACGCTCGACGGAAACACGCTCGGTGGATTTCCGGGATTCCTCGGAAATATCAGGGCAACGTACGCTTCGAATGGATTCTCCGTCGTACTGCTTGGACAGTACGTCGGCTCGCAATATACTGACAATTTCCAATCTCCTCTGGACGAGATTAGTCCGTACTTTGTCCTCAACGGCTGGGTGTCTTACCGGTTTGAGCATTTTTTGTCGTTGTCCTCAGTTCAGCTCAAGTTGTATGTGAATAACTTGCTGAATCGCAACTACATAGCTCACGGCGAAGGCATTTACTTCTTCCCTGCTGCAACCAGGAATTCCTTCTTGAGCTGCACCGTGAACCTCTGAAACGATGGAATTTGACAATTTTACGCTAGTTTTCTGTAATGGGGAACCCCCTCAAAGAGAGCGGCTACAGAATCTTGTCCGTATTCCCGCGAGAGTTGTTTGCGCCGACGGTGGAGCGCAGAAGGCACTGGCCTCCGGTTACACGCCGGATCTGATCATCGGCGATCTGGATTCACTGGAGAAGTTCGATGAACTGTCCGGTGTTGCTGAGATCGTCAAGATCGATTCACAGGACAACACTGACTTTGAAAAGACACTGGACTTCATGCTCAAAAGGGGGATGGACAATTTTCTCGTCGCTGCTTTTTCTGGCGGGAGGATAGACCAGACACTCGCCAATATCCAGATTGTCTTCGAGTACGCAGACAGGTGTCGAATAGTCATGGCGGATGACCATTATGTAATAGTTCCAGTGACCGGGATCTTTGCCGAGAGGATTCCAATAGGCACACCTGTCTCCATCATAGTCATGAAAGATGAAACGTCCGTCACCACGGATGGATTGACGTTTGAATTAAGAAACAAAGTGATGCGCAAAGGAGGATTCGGAATCAGCAACAAATCTTTCAAGGAAGAAGTGAAGATTACCGTTCATGCCGGTGGCGTTCTGGTTCTGATAAAGGACGCATGAAGGTAGAACTTTCAGTTGTAGACTGGCTCGTCATAGTCCTCTATTTCTCCGCGGTCGTCTTCATTGGATTTCGGGCAGCAAGGAAAGCGCGATCCCACCTTGACGAATATCTCGTGGCTGGCAGGAGTCTGACGCTTCCAGTGTTTGTAGCAACACTGGTCTCCACATGGTACGGTGGCATACTCGGCGTCGGAGAGTTTTCTTATAGATACGGAATCTCGAATTGGTTCATCTTTGGTGTTCCATACTATATCTTTGCCATACTCTTTGCGATTT
Source organism: uncultured Bacteroidota bacterium (assembly GCA_964603995.1). Taxonomy (GTDB): domain Bacteria; phylum Bacteroidota; class Ignavibacteria; order Kryptoniales; family JAKASW01; genus JAKASW01. Next base: position 56,204 of record CAZRXH010000002.1, read on the forward strand.
TTCTTGCACCAAGGGTCCACAACGCCAAGCTCCATACGATCCCCGACAAACTCAGGGAAACGTATGGCGATGCTACCGCGAATATGGGGTCCTTTCTGACGTTGTTCATCGTTACACCGGCGCCCTATGTCCTGATGGTAGGAGTAATCGTGGAGATGCTGTTTGGATGGTCACTGGCGGCATCAGTTGTTTTTGCGACCGCTGTTTCCATAGCGTATCTCTACTCCGGCGGGCTCCACTCGGACGTGAGGACAAACGCTTTTGAGTTTGTGATGATGTATCTCGGTTTCGGTGTCATACTTCCCTTCTGCTATTTCAACTATGGCGGGTTTGATTTTATCAAATCTCACGTTCCGCCGGGTCATCTGACATTGACAGGTGGGAATTCCTGGCAGTACATCATCGCATGGTTCTTCATTGCCAGCTGGACGCTCGTCGACCCTGCGTTCCACCAGAGATGTTACGCGGCGAGATCCGGAAAGGTAGCAAGATATGGCATTCTACTGTCAGTCGTTTTCTGGCTCTTCTTTGACTTCATGACTTCCACGACGGGATTGTACGCGAAAGCCATTCTTCCGCACCTGAAGCAGCCTGTCATGTCTTATCCCGCGCTCGGTAACCTGATTTTGCCGAGTTTCATTAAAGGACTTTTCTTCGTGGGAATGCTCGCAACGATCATGTCAAGCCTTGAGAGTCTGACCTTCATATCCGCCGTTACTATCGGGAAGGACATACTCTTCAAGATGTTTCATCGAGCCGATGGTGATTTGAATCCATCACGAAAGATTCTCAGGTATTCACAAATTGGAATCTTCGTGACTGCAATCATCTCCATATCGATTTCTCTTTTGATTCCATCCGTGATACAAATCTGGTACGACCTCGGCACAGTCTTCATACCAGGGCTTCTGATACCTCTTGTTACAAGCTACTTTCCGAAGCTGCATGGAGATCGCAAGTATATCTTTCTCTCCATGACATCTGGCTGGTCTGTGTCACTTCTCTGGCTCCTCTCGGGGATAATTGGAAATGGAGTGATCCAATCTGACTATCCGCTCGGAATCCAGCCGATGTACCCGGGGTTGCTGTTTTCCCTCGCCTTCTATCTGTTCGGGATTCTAAGGAAACCAAAAGGCCTCTCCCCTGACCCGCGCTGAGGTCGCAATACCTAGAACTTCATTCTGAAAGACACCGCAACTGTCGTTCCGGCAGGAGTTGCTGAAAGATTAGGTGAAACATCAAAGCCGGATAGTTCAGCGTCCACGTAAGCATCGAGCATCGAGAGTAGGTATGTGCCTGCAATATACCACGCGAACGAATCGCGCTGGTCGAGGTATGCGTCGCGAAGACTCCTAAGTGTCGCGTTGCCGTCGGGATTTAATGATGTAATTGAATTGGAGTATTCCGAGCGATAGAACCTGTAGTCCTTGTTGTTTATAATCCATTGAGACACAAAGTAAGCTTGCACTCCCCAGACGATGGGCGCTTTCCAGTAGCTTCCATTGTACAACTGTCCTCCTCCCGGAACAACTGAGAATGCTACCGCTAGGAGAGGCGACTTAAGGTTCCAGCTAGTTCTTAATGAATCAGAGGCTTGACCATCCTCTCGTATGGAAGAATCTAACACCGAAGTCGGTACGCCAAGTCTGGATCCGAGAGATAATAACGAATTCGGCCCCCAAGCATTTGAAATGCCTTGGGAGTGTCCTGCAACCGGAATGATGATGAGGAGTGTTGCAATCACGCTTCCGAACCCAACAAGCTTCGGGTGGCTATTTGTGGGCAAGGATTTCTATCTCTATCAGTGCATTTCTCGGAAGGGATGAGACCTCGACCGTGGTTCGTGCCGGAACATTGCCTTTCATGAACTCCGCGTAGATCTGATTGAACTGCGAGAAGTCCCCCATGTTCCGCAGATAAACTGTTGACTTTACGACATTTGCGAAAGAACACCCGGCAGTTTCGAGCACACGGCTAATGTTGTCCATCACCTGTCTCGTCTGCTGCTCAAAGCCCTCCTTGATCTCGCCGGTTCCGGGATCCAGTCCAATTTGGCCGGAGAGGAAAACAAATGCGTCGACTTCTATTCCCTGAGAGTAGGGTCCGATTGGTCGCGGGGCATTTGATGAATTCAGAATTTTCATTCGTTGGCCCTCCGATCCTGCAAGATCAACTCGACAAGTCTACCCAAGTCTTCACTGTTGTAGAACTCGATCTTGATCTCGCCTCTACGCGAATCGCTATAACTGATCTTGACTTGTGTGCCTAAGTGCTTCCTTAATTTGTCGATTATGTCTAGGACTATAGGGTTATTTGTAGTAGTTGAGGACGCGCTACCCGCGGAATGCCGGGCTGATTCCTGCTTCTTCCCTTCCCGACCGAGAATCTGCCGAATCTCTTTCTCCACCTGACGAACGCTCAGGTTGTGGCGAGCGATCCTGTTGAAAAGGCGAAATCGTTCTGCAGGATCCTCAATTGCCAGGAGCGCCCGCGCGTGCCCAGTCGAGATGTCCCCGTCCATCAGACTTTTTTGTATCTCTGCTTGCAGTTTCAGGAGACGAAGGAAATTGGCGACTGTTGCTCTGTCCTTCCCGACCTTTACAGCAACTTGCTCCTGAGTCAGGTTACATTCCTCGACCAATCGCTGATAGCCCATGGCCACTTCAATGGGATTCAAATCCTCACGTTGCAGGTTCTCTGTCAGGGCAAGCTCCAGCATCTTGGTGTCCGAATCCACCTGCAAGACATACGCCGGGATGTCCGTATAGCCCAACTCAGAGGCGGCCCTAAGCCTTCTTTCGCCTGATACTAACTCAAACATCTCATTTTCCACTCGCCGAACAGTTATGGGCTGAATCAGGCCATTTTCGCGCATTGAATTTTTCAGTTCCTCGAGTGCCTCCCGGCCAAACTCCTTTCTTGGTTGGAATCTGTTTGCTCTTATTCTATTTACAGATATCTTTGAGATTGAGTTGAGAACGGGCTGGCGCGATGGCCCTGAGGGCTGAGGCTCATGAGAAGTCCCGGAATCTTTCTTAATTAAAGCGTCTAATCCCCTGCCGAGTCGGATGTTTGATTTCATGTATTACTTTTTTCTCGATCTCTGACGGCAGCGTCGCTCTTCTCGCTTTCGGCCGAGTGCGCTTGTCGGTTTCTATCAGAGTTTCGTGCAAGGAGTTCGCGGGCTAGTTCCATGTAATGTCGCGCCCCGAGTGATGCCGCATCGTAGAGGATAATTGGCTTTCCGAAGCTCTGTGCTTCGCTGAGACGTACATTTCTGCCAATCACTGTGCCGAACACGCGCTGGTCGAAGTAGCGTCTGACTTCCTCTACCACCTGATTCGACAACTTCAAACGTGAGTCAAACATTGTCAGAAGAACTCCTTCAAGCTCCAGTGGAGAATTGAGATTGCGCTTGACTCTGGAGATCGTGTTGAGTAGTTGACCGAGCCCCTCCAGAGCGAAGTATTCCGTCTGGACCGGAACGAGCACGCTATCAGCGGCAACAAGGGCGTTCACTGTCAGCAGGCCCAAGGAAGGTGGGCAGTCTATGAAAATGTATTCGAAATCGTCTTTCACGGTTCCAAGAGCATTCTTCAGAAGCTTTTCCCTATCCTCAATATCAACGAGTTCGATCTCAGCTCCCACAAGATTGATGTCTGAGGGAATAAGCTTGAGAAAAGAGAGAGAGGTGTCGCGGATCGCAGCCTGCGCGGAAGATGAGCCAATCAAAATGTCGTAAGTGCTTGTGTGTTCCTGGTCCTTGTCGAACCCCAATGCGCTGGTAGCGTTGGACTGAGGGTCGATATCGACGAGAAGAATCTTGTGCTCCATCGCTGCGATGCATGCAGACACGTTGACGGTCGTTGTCGTTTTTCCGACACCGCCCTTCTGATTGGCGATAGCTATTATCTTTCCCATGTCACCGCGATGCCGGGATCTTCTTTTGCAGGACTCATTTGCACTGAATATAAACTAGGTTCCGTAAAATTTCAATTTAGCACCCAGGTTTTGCGTAGGAACGCCCGGATGCCTAACGTATCCTTATGCGCGTGCCCGTCACCAGCCGAGATTCGTCGGAGGCCAGAAAGACGAACGGCTCAACCACATCCTCAGGAAGCTTGAATGTGCTCCGTGGAATATCGGGGAATGCCAACTCGATCATATCGGTATTTGTGCGTCCTGGGTCCACCATGTTCACTCTGATCCCAAAATCCTTAACTTCTTCAGCAAGCATGAGAGTTAATCCCTCAACTGCGAATTTGGTTGGAAGGTATGCCCCCCACCTGGGCTGGGGATGCCTGACGACACCTGAAGTCACGTTGATGATTGAACCGGAGTTTCGTTCCTTCATTCGTATCGAGGCATGCTTAGAGAGCATGAAAATGCCGTTAACGTTTGTGTCAAAGATTTCCCGCCATTCATTTGAGTTGATAGATGTTATCTCAACTCGACTGCCGAGAAGTCCGGCGGTATTGGTAAGGATGTCTATCCTACCGTACAATGAAACAGTCTGCTCGATAACCTTGACGCATTCTGATTCCTTGGATACGTCTGCGGCGATTCTGGTAGCCGTGCCGCCTTCCTTGGCCACTTCGCTGAGAAGAGCATCGAGCAAGTCACTGTTTCTGGCCACGCCGACCACGCTGGCCCCTTCCTGAGCGAACTTAAGCGCGACCGCCCTGCCGATTCCTCGCGACGCGCCGGTGACAATTGCTACTTTGTTCTTTAGCCTCATGCTGTGAAGATAATCCCGTCATGGAAACACTTCAATTGATTGTATTTGCCCATCAGGATATATTCATCTAAATCAGGTGGTGATAATGAGAATAATTATCTTCCTGTTGCTTCTTCTAGGAGCCCTTACATTCTTCACTCTCAACGTGAAGAGGTTGGTTGGGTATCTCAGAGTTGGAAGAGCTGAGAAAAGAGGAGGCGGCACTTGGACTCGGTTGAAGAATGTTTTTTCCCTCGTCTTTGGGCAGAAGAAGCTTCTGCGTGAACCGGTCGCCGGATGGATGCATTTCTTCATATTTTGGGGATTCGTTATTCTCCTCACGGCCATTCTTGAGAGTTTCCTTCAGGGCTTCGGACAGAATCTGTCCTTTGATTTCCTAGGCCCCTTCTACGGCCCGCTGGTCTTTCTGCAGGACCTGCTTGGGCTGCTGGTTGTCTGCTCAGTCATTGTCGCATTGTACAGAAGAAATGTAGCACGCGTGAAACGATTGCAGACCGCCGGACATTCCAGGTTCGATGCAAATCTGATTCTTCTTCTCATCCTTTTTATCATGGTCTCAATGTTCCTGCAAAACGCGGCTCATATTGCGATTGAAAAATCTTCTTCCGGCAGAGTTGACACACTTGACGCTGGAGCGAGATTCTTTTCAAGCGTGATCGCGTCGCTGTTTGCCGGCTATCCTCCTGAGACGAAAGATTTCATCTTCCAGCTTTTCTGGTGGGCACACATAACACTCGTCCTGGGATTTCTTAACTATCTCCCCTACTCCAAGCACCTGCATATCGGGTCGTCCATTTTCAACGTATATTTCTCCAACCTTCAGCCAAAAGGGGAGCTGCAACCGCTCAATCTTGAAGACGAAAATATCACAAGGTTCGGCGCTGGTGATATCGAGGATCTTACATGGAAACAATTGCTTGATGGATACACGTGCACCGAGTGTGGGAGGTGCGATTCAGTCTGCCCGGCGAATCTTACCGGAAAGCCACTCTCCCCTCGTAAAATAATCACTGACATCCGGCATCGAACGATGGAGAGAGGTCCTGTGATATTGGCTAAGGGAAACGACGACGACAAGGCCCTGGTCGGCACTTACATACTCGATGATGAACTTTGGTCGTGCACAACCTGCCGCGCGTGCATGGAGGAATGTCCGGTCACGATAGAGCATGTCAATTCCATAGTGGACATGCGGAGATACTTGGTTCTTAATGAGTCGCGTTTTCCTCCTGAGCTTGCGACTGCCTATAGAAATCTAGAAAACAACTACACAGTATGGGCGTTTAACTGGAGGGACCGCGCGAAATGGGCGGAAGGTCAGGATATTCCGATAGCAGCAAAGATAAACGACGAGTTTGACGTGCTCTACTGGGTTGGGTGTGCCGGCAGTTTCGACATGCGGTATCAGAAGGTGGCACGCGCGTTTGCTCAGCTCATGAGAATGGCGGACGTCAAGTTCGCAATTCTGGGGAACGAAGAGAAATGCTCAGGCGACCCGGCTCGTAGAAGCGGGAACGAGTATCTTGCACAGACGCTCATCAAAGAAAACATTGAAACGTTGAACCGTCACAAGGTCAAGAAGATTGTTGCAACTTGCCCGCATTGCTTCAATACTCTGAAGAATGAATATCCCGACTTCGGTGGAACGTATGAAGTTGTTCATCACACTGCGTTCATTCACGAACTAATCTCTTCCGGAAGGTTGAAGCTTACCGCATCGCAGAAGGCCCGCGTTACTTATCACGATTCGTGTTATATTGGCCGCTACAATGGTATCTATGACGCGCCCAGGCAGATCCTTGGTAGTATTGAAGGAACTGAACTTGTTGAGATGCGACGCTCGAAAGACAGAGGATTTTGTTGCGGTGCGGGCGGAGCAAGGATGTGGATGGAGGAAAAAATCGGCAAGCGGGTGAATATTGAAAGGGCTGAGGAGGCACTTTCCACAAAGCCGGACGTCATAGCGTCGGCATGCCCGTTTTGTATGACAATGCTCACGGACGGAGTGAAGGCGAAGGAAGCTCAATCGGTCGTGGTCAAAGACGTGGCTGAACTCATTCTTGAGGCTTTGGACGGAGCAAAATTGGGAACTACTGTCAACTAATTATCACGAAAAAGTGGAGGCAAATTGAAATATCTAACGGCAATTCTAGTTGCTGCTCTGGCAACGAACGCGACGGCGTTCGCGCAATACAAGCTTGAATACAAAGCTTCAGGCTCTGTCCCTCTTCACTATAAAGCTCACACGACGCTGCGGACCACGGAGAAAATGATGGGTCAGGTTGCGAAAGTGTCGGTTGCTACAGATCAGACAATTTCGATGACCGGTGAAAAATCCCATGGTGAGCTGGTATTTGATATTACTATCGATTCAAGCAGCAGCATCGCCCTCCTCCCTAACGGCGATTCGAGCAGGACAACTTCTCCTGCTGTCGGTCAGACGAAGCGGACCGTGGTTCGCCCAAACGGCGAAGAAATTTCATCGGTTTGGCTCGACAGTGCATTTGCCGCTACTCAGGGAGGACAGACTAAGGACTTGGGAAGCTTCTTCTTCAGGTTGCCTGATAAGGAAGTGAAGGATGGGGCGACTTGGTCTCAAAGCAAAACCGACACCGTCACTACCGGAGGCGGTGAGGGGACCATCACGGTGACAACAAGCTCCGATTACAAGCTGGTCGACAAGGAAATCGTGGATGGGATTACCTGCGTTAAGATCCAGTTCGGCGGGAAGGTTATTCTGAAAGGCTCAACTGTGTATCAGGGTATCGAGTTTGCAATCAACGGAAATGGTACTATCTCCGGCACAGCAATGTTCGATTACGGGAGTGGGAGAGTCGTGGAGATCAATGGATCTTCGGTGCAGGATTTGACGATGGCTTCATCAGGAGAGAATAAAATGACTATCCCGATGAACCAGCAAACGAACTACGAACTCTCTTTGGTCAGATAGTCTTTCCGGAGTTCATGCAGGCCTTGGAGAAGACTCTGCTGCACAGTGGAGCTGATTGTGTAGATCTGGTTGTCGGCTGAGTTCGAGATACAGACTTCTCCAAAGTAAGATTCGGAGTTGGCAGGTTTGAAAATTTGCCCGGTGACACGCCCACCATTCAGGAGTGTGAAGTCATAATTGAGGATCACTTTTGAAGGCGACAGGCTGCTGTCGACGAAGCCGATCGCAGTGGTTCCTGCCAATCCTCCGATGATGTCGCGTACCTTCATCTCCGGCACTTTGACTCCATTGACCTGCCACGATGAATCGCCGTGTGAGAACCGGTAGAGAGTGTCACCGAGCGTGAAGTTGGCCAACTCGACGTCCGAGACTCCAAAATCGAATACCTTTTTGTCTCGCCAATCTGTCAGCGATTCACCAACGAGCGTTCTGATGTTGGTGGACAGCTGAAGCACCTTGGTTTCGCCGGCAAGCTGAAGATAACATCCGTTGAAATCGGGAGTCACATTCCCGATTCTCATGCTGAGTTTTTTTCCATCGGAGGTCTTGAGACTTACGAACGCTGCCCCATTACCTAAGCCATACGCCGAACTGTCAGAAAGATTATCTGCGACGACCGATGCGGATGGATTTGCCGCTATCCTGGTAAGAAGCATACTGATCTGACCTGGATCAGCAGGAAATTTCACTGGGGACACAATCATCCAGCGGCTTTCGGTGCGCTGAATCTCGATCTCCTTGCCGGAGTTCACGTCGATACGGGTTACCTTTGAAGTGTCGATTTCCGAAAAGGGCTTCGAGTTCTCAGTCGTTGAGGTTTTTGACGTGAACATTTGAGCGACATATATGCCGCCAAGCACGACTATTGCCACTATCAAGATTCTGGTCGTCTTGTTCATTCGTCGGCTTCTTCCTTCTGCCCAAGAGATTCTCTGTAATTTCTCCGCCGTTTGATCGTCCTCCTCCAGTATAGCAGGCCGACAGCCAAGACCAACAATGGCGGAAAGGCAACGATCAGATCTTTTGTCGCGATCCTTGTCGTGTTAGAGACAGGTTTCAATGGAGGCGGCAGGAAACTCTTCGCGCGGATTGAAACCAGACCGATATCGTCCGTAAGATAGTCGACCGTGTTGAGGAAAATTGATAGGTTCTCAGGATTGCTCAGGAATGCATCCTGGACAAAATTTCCGTTTCCGATGACTACTATCCTTTCATTTCCTTCCGTCATTCTGCCGGTAGTCGCCTTTGCAAAGCGATTCGTGTCAGAAATCGCAGATTGAATTTTGCCGCTTATCGCAGCGCCGAGAAGAAGATCGTGGTCTTCGAACATGGCCCTCGTGAATTGCACAGTGGGATCCAGGTTGTAGACACCTGTCTGAGTGCCGCTCCGGCTGCTTGAGCTTGCGAAAGGTACAACATGAAGATGGAGTTCGTGCGCATAAGAAGTGTCAACCTCGCTGGGGAAGGGCATTATTATCTGATGCAGGTTTTGAGTTACGACGAAAGACCTGTCGAGGTTGCTGACAATGGGAATATAGGGATTGGGTATCTCTGTCTGAATTGTGAATCCGGCTTGTCTTTGCAACACGGAAACCGACGCGCAGACTGCGTCCCGGACAAGATTCTTCTTGATGTCGAAGCCATAATTCTGAAAAACATGCGAGAGGTTGAGTGAAAGGTCGGTTGCAAACTGACTTTGCATCGAAGCATTCACCATGCTCGTTAGGAAAGCCGCCCTTCCCCGCCTCATCATGTACTGGTCCAGATTGAAAAGCTGCGAGTCAGCAAAGGCTGTGGTCGGTTGAATTATCAGGAGCGCTGATACGGAATCGGGTACAGGCTCTGAGAAATTCACCGGGATCACTACATATCTTCGTGAAAGCGCCTGCTCTGCCTTCTGCATGTTCTCGAAAGAGGGCTCACCGTTCCCCTGTGCGATCGCGACCGTCTTTTTATTGGGATTGATCAGGCGGTCGATCCGCGAGGTGATTTCGTATTCAAAATTCGATAGACTCTCGATTACGGGTATGACCTGTTTTCTGGCCTGATACTCGAGGACTAGTCCCATCATGGCACGCTTCACTTCGAGCTTGTCATTGTTGACGACCTGAACTTGGACCTGCGGTATTCCTTCCGAAGTCCCTCGCTCCACCTGAGAGTCGCTCATCGGGTCGATGATGTCGTATTCTAATTTGCCATCTGAAAGACTTCTAAACTCCTGGAGCATGTCTATCAATGCTAGGCGATTGCTGTTGTACGGCGACGGCAGGTCTGAATTGAAGTAAACCCGGACTATCAGATGATCCTTGAGGCTCCTGAGGAGTTTCTCTGTGGCCGGAGAAAGCGTGTTGACTTTGTCCCTCGTTAGATCGAGCCTGAAAAACCATCCGCTGGCGACAACGTTTACAAGTACGACCACCGCAAAAAAGAGAACGGCCTGGACGACCGCATCGCGAGTCGATTTCTTCATTTGAACTTCAGCTCCAGCCATTTGGATGTCATGCTCGAGAAAAAGAAGGTCACGCCACAGAAGTAAATTACGTCTCTCAAATCGATGGCGCCTTTGTAAAAATTGGTCAGGTGGAAATCGGAACTCGCGTATTGCAGAATATATGCTACAGACCCGGTGGTCAATGCTGTGACTTTGTCGAGGATGAAAAAAATGAAGAGGACGAAGAGCGAGATGATGAAGGCAACAACCTGGTTCTGTGTGAGGCTTGATGCGAACACTCCGGCAGAGACATATCCTGCCGCGAGGAAAAGCAGACCAATATACCCTGCAATTGATGCTCCCACATCAATGTCTCCAAGACTTGCCACGATTATGAAATAGAAGAGTGTCGGCAAGAGCGACGCTACGACGATCAGGTAACTCGAGAGGAGCTTCGCCACGATCAGCTTTGTCCTGCTGATGGGATGTGTTACAAGTACTTCGAGAGTACCGTTTCTGAATTCCTCCGAGAAGGACCTCATGGTCAATGCGGGAATGAAGAACAAGAAGAGGACGCCTGTCAGCGTAAAGAAGGGTCGAAGCGTCGCGACATTCGAAAGATAAAGGCTGTCTGCAAAGAGGTAGCCGGAAATTAGAAGGAACACTATGATCACGATATATGCGGAAGGCGTCTTCAAGGAGATTAGTATCTCTTTCTTTAGAAGAACTCTCAAGCTGTTATTGCGGTCCTGTTTCATCTGTACCTAATGTTAATTCTCTAAAAATATTTTCAAGATCCGATCCGGAATTACTCAGCCCCAACAGCTTGAAATTGTTTGTCACACATAGATCGAAAGCCTTTTCCCGAATCTCCTGGCTATCCCTGACGGCAAGCTGTAACGATACCGCATCCCCCGTTTTCTTTCCCGAGCATCGAGATGGTTCCAGCGCTCTCTCGAAGATGCCAACCACTGCTTCCGCAGTGAGGCCTGTCTTGACGGTAATTGCAAGCGTGCCAGTGTTGCTGTGCTGAAGTTCGTCGGTCGTCGCGTCAAGGACCAGTCTCCCCTTGTTTATGATGAGCACGCGATCGCACAAAGCCTGAACTTCAGAAAGGATGTGAGTGGACAGGATGACGAACTTCTCTTTTGCAAGCTCAGATATTAATTCACGTATGCCGATTACTTGGTTAGGGTCCAAACCGGAAGTAGGCTCGTCCAGAATCAGGATGTCGGGGTCATGTATTATGGCCTGTGCCAGGCCGACTCGCTGTTTGTACCCCTTGGATAACCTGTAGATCGGATCGTACAGGACTTCCTGCAACCCGCATCGATCCATGACGAATTCGAGACGCTCGATTGTCTTCTGTGTATCGAGTCCTGAGAGTTGAGCCGCGAACTTCAGATACTCGTGCACTTCGAGTTCAGTGTAGAGCGGATTACTTTCGGGCAGGTATCCGATTCTTGACCTGAGTGAGGTGTTGTCTGCCCCGGCAAGTTCGCCGTCCACTCTCACCTCTCCTTCGGTCGGAGCGAGATAACCGGTTATTATCCTCATCGTGGTAGTCTTCCCGGCCCCGTTGGGACCGAGGAAACCTACGACACTTGGCTGGTCTATCTGGAACGAAAGCGTATCAACAGCTGTTCTTGAACCGAACAGTTTCTTGACTCTTCTAAGCTCTAAACCCATAACGTTTGGAAATTTATTGGCATTGAGCAAAATTGTCAATACAAAAATTATGCCTCACAAACTGAACCGTAGCGCTTCGGACTCGTCTATTAGTTCAAAGTCAGATGATAAGAGGATTAGAGAAAAAGAGCTCATCGACCGCACTCTCGCGAATGATGAATCCGCTTACTCTGAGATTATCGGACTATACAAGGGAAAAGTCGCTGCGACTGTTTATTCAATTCTTGGAAGAGAGTATGTCGAAGAGATTTCACATGAAGCCTTTGTCCGGGCGTTCAACTCGATAAAGAATTACAGGAGAGATTCTTCATTCTACACTTATCTTATACGAATTACCGTCAACCTATGTCGGGACGAAATAAGACGAAAACAGATAAAGCGCATATTCAATTTCACGGAAGCATTCAACAGGAACGATGATTTCGACGCTCAGGAGCAAATACAGACAGGCACGTCAAGTGATCCGGTCAACATCTTCGATGCCGGGGAGACTGTTCAAATAGTGAGAGAAGAGATGGAAAGCCTCCCCCCTATCCTTCGCGTGGCTGTCACAATGAGAGAAATTGACGAACTGAGTTATCGAGAGATAGCCAAGCATCTGAAGATTAGTATCGGGACTGCAAAGACACGTGTCTTCCGGGCCAGGCAAGTACTACGTGAAAAACTAAATGCGAGGTTGAGCTTTGAAGAATAGTTGTCACTACTCTGCTTACGTCGATAGCTATGCTCACGGCGAACTCGACGAGAACGGTCGTCTGGAATTAGAGAATCACCTTGTCTCCTGCGCCGACTGCAGGAAGGAATTGAAGTATCTGAGAGACCTTGAGGTCGCGCTGAACAAATCGTTTGATGTGCAGCTCGACGAGCGGTTCAACTACTCCGTCATAAGTGATCTGAGGAAAGTCCGTGCGCCCCAGCCTGCCAGGGAGATTCGCATAGCACTGGAGGACATTATTGTCAGCCTTGCGACTCTCCTTGTGATAGTCCTGATTGGCATCCAGCTTTTCCACAGGCCGAAGATCAGCTCTGAGGATATGGTCGGAAGGCTTACAAATATCGAGAGGAGCTCTCTCGAGCAGACAAGCTTGTCTAACGATCAGGTACTCGAACTTGTATTGAGGAATAAATAAGTGATTACGAAAAAGACTCTCTTGATGGCGATCATTGTCTCTTTGATCGCCGGGGGCATTGCGGGTTTCGCGATCGATCGCCTGGAAATTCAGCGAGGCGAGTCACATTTCGGCAAGACGAAATTTGTGAATTTCATGACCCAGCAGCTCGCTCTGTCCATGGACCAGCAAAGGCGGCTCGATTCGATAATCACATTTGTGCACCCGAAGTTTCAGCTAATCAGAAAAGACTTCAAGTCCGCGATGAAAAGTCAGATCGATTCCACACAAGACATGATCAAATCGATACTCACACCGGACCAACAAACAAAGCTTGACGCATTGAACAAGAAGATGCAGAACGAAAACGATAACAAATAGGATTTTAGATGAGTAAGAATCAGAGGCGGATATACGTTGTCTTAGCAGGTGTTGTGGTTTTGCTGGCTCTACTCGTTTATTTCAGAGTCAAAACCAACGCGGCGGAAGCAGCGAAAGTCGTGCGTGCTGTGCCTACGGTACAGGTCGCCAGGGCGGAGATCGGGAACATTTCCAGAACGGTTTCCTTCACAGGCGACATCGCCGCCATGCAGGAATCGAACATCTTTCCGAGAGTAAATGGGAATATTGAACAGGAGTATGTCGACATCGGCGACTACGTAAAGAAGGGCCAGGTACTCGCCCTGATCGACACCACTATCTATTCGGAGAATGCGCGACAGGCGAAGGGGAATTTTCTTCAGGCGGAAGCGACTCTCGCAAATGCGAAACTGACATACGAGAGAGACAAGAGCCTCCTCGAACAGAACCTCGTGGCCAAGCAGGATCTCGACAACGCGGAAACCGCATACAAAGTCGCTTTGGCTCAGGAAGAGGCAGCGGCTGCGAACCTGAAGAACGCGCAGGTCCAGCTCGGTTATTGTCGCGTGGATGCCCCTTTTGCCGGATACATTACACGGCGGTTCTTTGACCCCGGGACTTACGTTACTTCATCGACCAACACTTCAAGCTCGAACCTTTTTTATCTTGCCGACATAAACAGAGTGAAGGTTATGGTCGATGTTCTCGAGGAGGATATTCCCCTTCTGCCGAAAGTAGAAGATGCTCAGATAAGAGTCGACGCTTACCCGAACATGGTGTTCCACGGAAAGGTAACCCGGATCAGTCAGCAACTGGATCTCTCGACACGAACCATGCCGGTTGAAGTTGACATAGCCAACCCACAGGGACTGCTTAAGCCGGGGATGTTCGCCAGCGTTGACCTGATCTTCGATAAGACCACGAACGCGATAATTCTCCCTACCCAGGTCGTGATGAAGGACGATACAGGAAATTACGTCTACACGCTCGGCAACGGTGACATTGTGCATAAAGCTTATGTCAAGGTCGGTGTAACTGATGACAACCAGGATCAGATTCTCTCCGGGGTAACTGATAACGATCAGATAGTCTTCATGGGCTACGACATGGTACATGACGGAATGAAAGTAAGGGTGGCGAGATAATCATATGTGGCTGACAAGACTTGCACTTAAATACCCCATCTCGACGTTGATGGGATCCATAGCCATTCTTGTTCTCGGCTTGGTCTCTTTCCTGCAGCTTCCTATAGATATGCTGCCAAACATACAAATACCGGTTGTATCTGTAATTACTTTTTATAACGGTGCCGCCCCCACCGATATGGAACAGTCGGTGACGGTTCCGCTCGAGCGGGCAGTGAGCAGCACAAACGACATAAGTTATGTCCAGTCTCGCACACGCGAAGGCATGTCGCAGATCTTCGTGTACTTCAACTGGGGAACGAACACAGACGTAGGTCTGGTCGACATCATTCAGAAGGTGAACAGAGCGCTTGAACTCTTGCCTCCGGGCGTATCCCAGCCCGTGGCATTGCAGTTTGACATCAGCAACATACCCGTATGCACAGTTGTCCTCAGCAGTAATATGGATCCGCGGGACCTTTATGATCTTGCATACAATGTCATTGAGCCTCAGCTCGAACACCTTCCCGGTGTGGCGCAGGCGGCCGTTACAGGCGGCGAGATAAGAGAAATTCACGTTGTTATCAACAGAAGCAAACTCGAGGCACTCGGTATTCCGATAGAAGCGGTCACCCAGGCCGTTGCAAACTCCAACCTGATACTCCCATCAGGAGATCTGAAGACCGGGATGTATGACTATTCACTGACGACACAGAGCCAGTTCAACCTCGTAAAACCGATGGAGAACATCGTTGTAAAAGTCGTGAATGGCGACCCGATAAGAATCAGCGACATAGGCAAAGTGGAGGACTCATACCAGGAGCAAACCGAGGTTCTCAGAGTGAACGGTAAGAACGGCGTTGTCCTCAGGATTCAGAAATCTCCCGATGCCAATACAGTGCAGGTGGTCAATGAGGTTATGAAGTACCTACCGAAACTCCAGGGTGTCCCTTCCTCAGTGAAGTCGTCTGTTGCATTTGACCAGAGCACATACATAAAACAATCGATCAGCGGTCTGGAGATGGAAGCCGCTATGGGAGCGCTACTCGCAACCATAGTGATCCTCCTGTTCCTGAGGGACTTCAGGAGTGCTCTGGTGATCTTCATTGCAATTCCGTTGTCGATACTCGTGGCGTTCATCTTCTTCAGGTTCAGCGGGAGTTCCTTGAACATCATGACGCTTGGAGGATTAGCGCTTGGTGTGGGTAGAATGGTTGACGATTCGATCGTAGAACTTGAAAACATAACCCGGCACTTCAACCTGATGGACAATACCGGCATAAGCAGAATGCAGGCGACCCTGGACGCCGCTCTGGAAGTTGCCGGTCCGATTTTCATATCCACCCTTTCGACGGTGATAGTATTCTTGCCGGTGATTTTCCTCTCGGGAATTGCGCAGCTTCTCTTCATGCCACTGGTGCTTACGATTACCGTTGCACTCTTCGGCTCATTCTTTGTTTCGCGAACCGTTACTCCCCTTCTGTGCAATCGGGTCCTGAAACCGGAGAAAGAGATCGACCCGAATTCGACGAAATTCATCGACAGGGCGAAGCTGAGTTCCAAGAACTTCTTCGACGGACTGGACAACACCTATCAAAGGATCATCGGGGTCGCGCTCAAGCATAAGAAAGAAGTGATCTTTGGTGTATCAGGGTTCGCGGTCATTTCCTTCATGCTTTTCAAATTTGTAGGAACAGAATTCTTCCCTAATACCGACGAGAGTCAATTTACAGTCAATGTGAAATTACCCGTTGGTACCCGCATTGAAGAAACGGAAAAATATGTCGCGAAAGTTGAGCGACTCATAAGGAAGTATGCTCCCGAGACATCGAAGATCATTTCTGATATTGGCGTTCCCAATGAAAAGAGCGGAAATCTGTTCAGCCAGAACGCCGGGACCTACGCAGCGAACATTCAGGTGCAGCTCGTCGACCCGACAAAAAGACAGCGGTCTGAAGATCAAATAATGAATGCCCTTCGCCCGAGATTGATGGCGCTTCCGGGGGCACGTATCTTTCTCGCACCGGGAGGCTTTCTTCATTTCTTATTGAACTTCGGCTCGAACGCGCCTATTGACGTTTCGATCATGGGGTACAATCTGCAAACCGGAATGAACCTCGCGCATCAGGTTCTGGATCTCGTTAGCACGACGCCTGGCGCAACTGACGCACAGATCAGCATGGATCCTAATATGCCGCAGTTGAAAGTGGTCGTCGACAGAGTGAAAGCAGGCGCGCTCGGCGTGAATGTTGCCGATGTTGCAAACACGGTGGCGACCGCAATTGACGGCGCTGTAGCCTCGCAGTACACCGATCCACAGACCGGCAACCAGTATAACATCCTGGTTCGCCTGGACTCGGCGGACCGAAATCGAATTGACGATATCAGCAAACTGACAGTACCCAGCTCGACTGGCCAGTTAGTGAAATTGGGAAACATCGCCCAGGTCGTGATGAGCAACACGCCGGTTGAAATCGACAGAAAGTATCAGCAGAGAATTATCGACGTGACTGCCAATGTGACCGGACGGGATCTTGGGAGCGTATCGTCGGACATTCAGGCACGGTTGAGCAAGCTCCATGTGCCGACCGGGTTCCAGGTAGTCCAAAGCGGGAATATTGAGCAACAAAAAAGTACTTTCAAATCGCTCCTGCTGGCCCTGCTTCTCGCCATCATAATGGTCTATATGGTGATGGCCTCACAGTTCCAATCGCTCGTTGACCCGTTCATCATAATGTTCACCGTCCCCCTCGGCGTTGCGGGAGTTGTCTGGGCTCTGTTTCTCACGAATACGACTCTCTCCGTAACTTCGTTCGAGGGCGTGATCGTCATGGTAGGCATAGTTGTTTCGAACGGCATATTGCTGATCGACTATATAAACCGGTTGAGGAAACGAGGAGTGGAGCTTCATGAGGCAGTGACACTCGGCGGAAGAACCAGGCTTCGCCCGATTCTGATGACCTCTTTGGCCACAGTCCTAGGCCTGCTCCCCATGGCTTTCGGGATGGGTGGCGACAAGTCACAAGCCCCACTTGCCATAGCGGTCATCGGCGGACTCACCGCTTCGACATTTCTGACGCTGATTTTTGTTCCCACGCTTTATACGATATTTGAAGAAAAATTCAAGCGGGAGTTGAAACAGGAAGAGCTATAAACCATCAGGGCAACACGATCCGACGGATTCAATTCAATCCGAAGATTGACTCTATGTCCCTGAAGGCGCCAGACTCTAGTTGGTCACCTTCTCGAACAGTAGGACGACAAAGTCACCTATTGACCGGAACATTGTAAGTCGTCTTACGCTGTTGTCGATTTCTTCAAGAAATGCCGCTATCTTCGGATGGGAAACAAAAAAATGGTCTGCCCACAGCGGAGGTGCAAGAATGTTTAGCCCGAAAGAGTCTACGAGTCTGAACCCGTGCCTCCTCCCAATCTGGACAAATGCATTCCGGCTATGATAATATAGTACCACTTCCCTGCCGCCGATTTTGGCCGTCCCTCCGCTTAGCCTCCGAAATGCCGTTCGGAATTTGCCTTTTGTGGCAAAGGCCAGAAACTCCATGAGTGAGAAGTGCGAGACTCCATTGATCAGAAAAATTCCGCCTGCACCGAGCGTACCTCCAACGGACGAAAAGACGGAGTCCAGATCATTCGTGAAATTTATTCCACCGAAGTCAGAAAGTACCGCATCGAAAGGCAACTCCGGCACGGGAAGCCACCTGTAATCGCCCACGCTAACTTCCGCGGCAGTCGATAGTCCCGCCGTCAATATGTTTTCCCTGGCGAACGAAATCATGGTAGAGGATACGTCGATGCCCTTCACTCTGTGTCCGCGACGGGCGATCTCCACTGTGTCTATCCCTGTTCCACAGTTGATGTCAAGAACTCTGCTGTGATCAGGCAATAGGCTGAGGAAGTAATCCATCACGACTCTTCTTGCCCGGAGAAAATACGGAGCATTGATATTCTGTCTATACTCGAATGCATACTGTTCGAGCGCGGTGGCCAGGGAGATGGCGTCGAGAGATTTGCCTGGCTCTTCCATCACGTGAACCTCTCATTGAAAGTTCCCCGGGAAATCCGGCTGTGATTCCTCTTTCTCGTGATTTGCATCCCCAGAAAACATGCAGGGAGGGTGATGATGTTGAAGCCACATGCAAGCACCGTCCTTACAGTGAATCTCTCTTTCCTGCCTATGATTTGTCGAATCCGATGTAGCCGGTGAATCACCCTGTGGAGCATGCGGTAAAATGCAGGTCGGAATTCACCAGGGAAAAGAAGCGCAAGGTCATCGCTGTCGAACCAGTTGGTCTTTTGACCGATACGGTTGTGCACAGACTGGAAGAATTTCGTCCCCGGCAATGGATACGAGACCGACACGCCAATCTCATCGGGCATCTCCTCGCGAACAAGGCCAATGGTCTTTTTGATCATCTCATAGCTCTCGCCAGGATAGCCGAACTGCAGAAAATATCCGACTCTGATTCCTTCTCTCTTCAGCTTCCGTGTTGCAAGTCTTATTTGACCGATGGTTGTTCCTTTTTCCATTGCATCGAGTATCTGCTGTTCTCCGCTTTCTGCACCTATCCACACCGTCTCACAGCCGGAAGTTGACAGTGACTTGAAACTGTCTTCCTTGAGAAGAAGGTCAGGCCGAGAAAGGCATTTGTATCGGACGTTGATTCTGGCGCGGGCCATTTCCGCGCCAAACTCCTCAATCCACCCGGGTCTTAGGCCGAAGATGTCATCGCAGAACCATATGTGGTCGGGATTGTACCACTCTTTCAGGAAAGTGATCTCATCCACGACATTTCGCGGAGAACGTGAGTTGTAGACTCTGCCATAGATGGGTTTTGCACACCAGTTGCAACCGAACGGACATCCGCGTGTTGTCACGACGTTCATGGAGAAATAGCCGTGGCGTGCCCAACACGCTTTGTATGCGTTGACGTCAACGAGATCCCAGGCCGGAAAAGGAATGCTGTCCAGCTCTTTCACAACCCCGCGTGGAGGCGTCTGAATTACTTTGCCATCTGAAAGGTGGCAAACTCCTTGAATCGAAACCGTATCTCGCGTGTCTTGCCCCAGCAGAGCGGTACACAATTCGAGCAGAGTGAATTCCCCTTCGCCTTTTACCACGAAGGCCGTACCACGTGATAGGTATTCGGCCACGTGGTCCGCTGCATCCGAGCTTGACACGATGACGATGCATCCCATGTCTCTGGCTATCTCGATCATCCTGAATGCGGCCAGCCTCATCCGTGCCAGGCACATCTTGGTCAGATAGTTGAAGCTATCGTCATATATCGCAACGATTTTTGGACGATGTCGTTGAATCGATTCGGCAAGATCACGCTCGGATTCCGCGAGCATCGAATCAAACAGCGCTACGTCCATCCCTGCATTTCTCAGAACACTTGCCGCGTAGAGGGTCCCAAGAGGCGCATACGGCCGCATGGTCTTCCACTGCTTCTTATCGAATCTTAGGAAATACGAGTGGGTAAGAAGGACATCAGCCATCTAACCTCGTCAACCTCCGCAGATTTTCTCTTTCTAATCTCTCTTCGTACGCACTAAGCACTTTTGTCTGGTAGTCTTTTGGATGAACCTTTGAAGAGTAAGGAGTAGTACGGAAAAGGAATTCGCGCTCCGAGTCGGTGAATCCGGGGTATCTTTTTTTCCAAACAAGTCGATAGTAGGCCATTAGCTTCCTATCCAGACCTTCCGTATATCCGTCACTCATGGGGAGTTCAAAAGCTTTCTGAATTATAGATGGATGAACGCTTGGGCGCGACAAGTCGTGTTTGAAGTTCGGATAGAATTCAGAAATCCAGTGATTTGCCTGAATGAATTTCGATAGCATCGCTTCATTGAAAAGAGGCTTGAGAGTGACCACTTCCGTCGCTGTGAAAATGTTCTTTTCGGGTATCTCAAGGTGTGTTTCCGTCACAAAGTAGTTTGGGCAAAGAAATTTCTTAGTATTGAGCAAGAACAATTTCTTGAACATGGTGAGCATTGATCTGCAGACCCACAGCCTCTGCTCTGCTGTAACGAGAAACAGATCTATGTCCGCATCGCCTTCGTTCACTCCCTTGCTCAGAGAACCTGAAAGGAATGCTCCCCTGACAAATGGGAAATGCCGGATAATTGCTCCCACAATCTTTGCACTAGCGAGCATTGCCTTTGCCTTTTTCTCCCTCCTCTGCCTAATCAATGAGAGGTCGATATGGGAATCCAGTTGATAGAATCCGTTTGACGACTTGATCTTAGCTTCATTGAGTCTCTGCATGAAATCATCGAGGTCCAAACGTACCGGCATGAAGCGGAACAGTTCTGCCGCAGTTAACGGATATTCGAAGAGATCGAAATACAGAAGGGTGGCACGGACATGACTGCTGAAGTCCATTTGAAGTTATAACTGACTTTACGTCCGGTGAAGTTCCCTACAATGTCAACCTCGTGACGGGCTCCCTGAATGAAATGAAATTGATTTTTCAGCCCCGGTAGACTAAAATAGTCTGTCATTAATTGAGGCACAATCACATACTCGTGCAATTTGTCGTGACTTTCCGCAAAACGGAAGAGGTTTCGACTTTCGGTCCTCTGCGATGTGGCTGACCTGACAGATCAATCGCAGAAACCACAAAACCCAGGAGTAGCTCATGTACGGCAGATTCCAGGAACATCTCATCAACCAGATCAATTCTATCCGCGAAAGTGGTCTCTACAAGGAGGAGCGGACTATTGCGTCACAACAGGGCGCAGTAATCAAACTCGCAAACGGAAAAGAAGTACTTAATTTCTGCGCCAACAACTATCTCGGCTTGTCGAGTCATCCCAAAGTCATTGAAGCTGCAAAACGAGGTTTGGATGAGCGAGGCTACGGAATGTCTTCTGTCAGGTTCATCTGTGGCACTCAGGACATACACAAGGAACTGGAAAGTAAGATTTCGAGATTCTTGCACACCGAGGACACAATTCTCTATGTTGCGTGCTTTGACGCGAACGGCGGTGTGTTTGAGCCGCTCCTCGGCGAGGAGGACGCGATCATATCGGACGAGCTGAACCACGCGAGCATAATCGACGGCGTGCGTGGATCCAAGGCGAACAGACTCAGATTCAAACACGCTGATATGGGAGACCTGGAAGAGAAACTGAAGGAAGCCACGGGCTCGCGTTTCAAGATGATCGCTACTGACGGTGTATTTTCCATGGATGGAGACATAGCAAGGCTTGATATGATCTGTGATTTGGCGGAAAAGTACGATGCGCTGGTCATGGTGGACGATTCGCACGCGACCGGATTTGTCGGAAAGACGGGCCGCGGCAGCATAGAATACAGAAACGTGATGGGACGTGTGGACATCGTTACGAGCACTCTCGGAAAAGCAGCGGGTGGTGCCTCGGGCGGTTTCACGAGCGGCAGGAAAGAGATTATCGAGTTCCTTCGACAAAGGTCGCGTCCGTACCTCTTTTCCAACACTCTTCCGCCTCCAATCGTCAGTGCTGCTATCGCTGTGTTTGATCTTCTTGAATCAACTACCGAGCTGCGCGACACACTTGAACGGAACACGAGCTACTTCCGCTCGGAGATGACAAAGCGAGGATTCGACATAAGACCTGGAGAGCACCCTATCGTCCCGATAATGCTGTATGACGCGAAGCTCGCCTCAGCCTTTGCAGATGCCTTGCTTGATGAAGGGATATATGTCATTGGATTCTCCTATCCCGTTGTTCCGAAAGGTCAGGCAAGAATACGCGTGCAGCTTTCGGCTGCTCATACCAGAGAGCATCTCGACAAGGCCATAAATGCCTTCGGAAAGATTGGTAAAACGCTTGGCATCTTAAAGGCTTAGCGCCTCATTGTTAGACTAGTTCTACCGTATGGAAGACGAAATCGCGTCTTTGTATGCCTCTCTTTGATGGGTGACCCCGCGGTCGTGGTTGTGCGCCAGGCGACCTCTACTTGATGTCCTTTCGGTGCCGATGTTCCTTGACCAGCGAGCGAAGCAACGCGAGGTTCTCGATGTCCATCTGGTAACCATCATCTCCTTTTGGCGTCTCAAGTATTTTGGGGATTTGACTCAGCCTTGCATCATTCATGAAGAAACCGAACGCTTGTCCCCCGATTTCGCCTTTCCCTATGTGTTCATGCCGGTCTACATGCGAGTTCAAAGGTTTCTTTGCGTCGTTGAAATGTATTGCGTGAAGCAAGTTGAACCCGATCAGTTCCCCGAACCTGCCCATCACATCGTCATAGCCGGTTTTCGTCCGTATGTCATATCCCGCCGCGAAAATATGGCAGGTATCTACGCACACTCCAACTCGACTGTTGACCTTGACCTTTGCTATTATCTCGGCTATCTCTTCAAAGCTTGAACCGACCGTTGTTCCCTGCCCGGCTGTGGTTTCGACCAGAGTGACTACTTCCGTTCCCGACGTTGCCTCATGTGCATAATTCAATGAGTCGGCTACAAGTTTCAGAGACTCTCTTCGGTCCTGGATCGTGTGTGCTCCTGGATGAAATATTAGATACTTGATTCCGAGGAGCTGGCATCTTTCAATCTCGCGGACGAACGCTTTTCTGGATCTTTCAAGCAGCTCATGAGTAGCACCGCACAGGTTGATGAGATAGGAATCGTGGGACACCACAATACGGACTTTTGATTTATTCTCGGCCTCTCGGTATTTTTCAACGTCTTGTGGAGTAGGTACCGGATCATTCCACTGGTTGGAGTTTTTCGTGAAGATCTGGACAGCGGTACATCCCACCCGGTCGGCCCTTTCGAAAGCGGTGTAGAGTCCGCCGGCAATGGACATGTGAGCACCGACCAGAATGCTCTCATCAAATTCAAGTGTTTTCATTACGAAATTTAGCGGAAACTTATCCCAGAATGAAACGGTTGACTGATCTATTCGAGAAGAAAAGAAGGCTCGTGATCGGCTTGATGAGCGGAACAAGTCTAGACGGCATCGACGCCGCTCTTGTAGACATTGATGGAAGCGGGATGGACATGAAGTTGAGGCAGATCGATTTCCTGACTGCCCCGTTCCCGCCCGGCTTCAAGGACTTCGTACTGAAGAATTCGCAAAGCAGTACGAGTGACGTCGCAGACATTGCACGATTGAATTTTCTGATGGCACAGTTGTATGCAGATGCTGTAAATGAGCTCTGCAGCCATGCAGGTATTAGCTCCCGTGACGTTGATCTGATTGGTTCGCATGGCCAGACAATCCAACATCTGCCGGACAAGGTGAACATGTTTGGCAAAACTGTCGGTGCGACTCTTCAGATTGGAGATCCATCCGTCCTAGCCAAGTTGACAGGAATAGTATCGATCGGGGACTTCAGGGTCGGAGACGTTGCATTGGGCGGTCAGGGCGCACCATTAGTTCCGTATTTCGACTATCTGGTTTTTCATTCCAAGAAAAGGACAAGGGGACTTCTCAATATAGGAGGGATTGCAAACATCACCTATATGAGAGAAGGATGCGGGGCGGAGGATGTCGTAGCGTTCGACACGGGTCCGGGAAACATGGTAATAGACCAGCTGACGACGGAGCTCTTCGGGAAGCCCTACGATGCAAACGGTGAGATTGCTTCCACAGGGGACATTCAGAAGGATATGATTGATGTTCTCATGAGAGAAGAATTTATCCGGACGGTGCCGCCGAAATCAGCAGGAAGAGAGCGCTACGGCAGGGCGTTTGTGTCTTCCCTGCTGGCGCAGTTCGGCGACTGCCGAAAGGAAGATTTGGTGGCAACGGTCTCTGAGTTTACCTCGCTTTCTGTCTATCAAAACTATGTCCTCTTCCTGGAGCCAGAAGGGAACATTGACGAGCTTGTCGTAAGCGGAGGGGGGACACACAACACCTTCATCCTTGATTCTCTGCGGAGACACTTCGCTGGAGCGAGCGTTAAGATCGCTGATGACATTGGCATTTCCTCTGACGCCAAGGAAGCTGTATGTTTCGCCGTGATGGCCAACGAGACAATTTCAGGTCACGCGACGAACCTTCGTCGCGTGACCGGTGCTTCTAAAGGCACGCTGCTGGGAAAGATCTGTTTGCCGTGAGGGAAAGTGGCGGATGCGCTCTGCTCCTCATCCGCCGCAATTCTGCTCAACGGTCAAACACCCTGTTACGCCTTCAAGCAGCTTGCTTCGCTTCCTCCACGCGATTCAGCTCGGCTTCAATTTCGATTTTCACCTCGTCGCCGACAACGACGCCGCCCGCCTCAGTGAGTCCATTCCACTGAAGACCGTAGTCGAAACGGTTGACCTTTCCGGTGATTTCAAATCCCGCCACGTCTGTACCACCGAATCCTTTCACGGTCCCGTTGTGGGTTGCATTCAGCTTGATTTGCTTCGTTATTCCACGGATCGTCAGATCACCCACAATTTCGTATTCGTTGTCTCCCTTGCTCTTAATCGACTTCGAGGCGAATGTCAATTTGGGGTGGTTCGCTGCATCGAAGAAGTCGGCGGATTTCAAATGCCCGTCTCTCTGTTCATTCTTCGTTGTCAGGCTTTCTACTGACGCCTCAAAAGATATTCTTGCGTCGGAAAAATCAGATTTGTCCGCGACTACTGTTGCGTCAAACGTGTTGAAATGCCCAGTTACGGTTGAAACCAAAAGATGTCTTACTCTAAATTTTATTTCAGAGTGAACCGGATCGATTGTCCAGGTTGCCATAGCATTGTCCTTTCTTATTTCGCATGATTGTCTGTGGTGCTTTTCAAAAAACTTGTGCTTGCATTACAGGTTCCTTGTGTTGCAGACGGTCAAAGCTGCACTCTCACATCGTTGGACGACATATTCATTCACAGTCTCTCCCTGAGAGAAAGGCCGAGCTTTTTCAACAGCTCTGATAGTTTCAATATCTCTCCCTCGGACAAGGAAGAATCGACAAGCTCGGTGATGAAGTTGGCGTGACGAACAAATATGTCCTGAAACAGCTTCGCTCCCTTTTCAGTGAGCTTCACTACGTAAGCACGCCTGTCTTCCGGCGGATGCGTTCTTTCGACAAGCCTCTCCTTCACGAGGTTGTCGACAACGACGGTCATATTTCCCCCGGACGACAGGTTCTTCGCGCAGAGTTCTCCCACTTTCATAGGTCCGAGATGACCAAGCGCCTCAATGACACCGAATTGGGATTCTGTCAGACCATATCCCGCGATATCTCGCACTGTGAGTGTGGACATCGTGTTCGCAGCTCTTGCCAGCTTGACCCAGAGACTCAGCGCCTGGTCAACTTTCTTACCGTACTTCTTCGTCGTTTTCATATAGATAGTTCCAATTCTTACCTTACGAATTCTAGTATAACGAATTAGTAATAATATATCAAGGCTAATCTTGCAAGCCGGTAGATACTTCAATCCAGAGTCATCTCCGCCACCGGAGTTCCTGATGAAGTCGATTCATTGAAAATGTCTAGATTCTGATGCATATTTAGACATCATTACAGAATATTGTGAGTCTTTGAAATCAATTTGTGATTAGCGACGCGGGAGTAGTTCAGCGGTAGAACGCCAGCTTCCCAAGCTGGATGTCGCGGGTTCGATCCCCGTCTCCCGCTCTCGACTTCCAATCGAGACTCAATTCAAAGTGAGTCGCGGTTACCTCTTTGTCGGGGCAGTTAGCTCAGCTGGTTCAGAGCACGTGCCTTACACGCACGGGGTCGGGGGTTCGAATCCCTCACTGCCCACGAATTTTTAATGTTTTCGGCGCCTTCCAAGCAACTGTCACCAAACTGTTGAGCCAAACTCGCAGTCATGACTCGATATTTTGACTGATACGTTGGGCATATGATTCAGACAGATTAAACTTCTTCAGTAGAAATCCGAGTATAATAAATAGCATCAGACTATCCCGAGTTGACAACTCAAATACGAAAGCGTATATTTCCCAAGGAGGGACGTGAAATGGCCGACATAACCAAGGAAATTGAAGCATACAAGGAAATGCGTGAAGAATTGGAAAAGTCTCACACCGGGAAATGGGTGGTGATCCATGACCAGAAACTCGCAGGGGTATATGAGACCTTCGATCAGGCCGCACAAGAAGCGGTCAGTCATTTTGGCGCTGGCCCGTATCTAATACGTCAGGTGGGTGCTCCTCCAGTTGTCCTTCCAGCGTCGGTTGTGTACAACATAACTTATGCCTGAGACCTTATGTGGGTTCGATGATGTGCAGGGGGGCGCATCGGGTTCCTCACTACTTGTGGAATATGGGCCAACGCTAAAGGTAAATATTGGGTTTGACGTTAATTGGAAACCCAATTCAGGAATTCCCCCCGTGGCGGGCATAAAAGACGTAGCTGCGTTGGTTGATACCGGAGCCAAGGAGTGTTGTATTGATAACCTACTCGCGATCCAATTGAACTTGCCAGTCATAGATGATGGTGAAGTAGCAGGATCATATGGACGGCATCCCGTAAAAATCTATCTTGCCCAAATACATATCCCCTCTTTGGACGGCACTGTCTACGGAAGATTTGCGGGCGTGAAGCTTATTGAAGGAGGACAAGTCCAGGGAGCGCTTATAGGAAGAACCTTTCTGCAGAATTACACAATGCTGTATGAGGGTGGCACGGGAATGGTCAAGCTATCCTCGCCTGTCTGATCTCCTTCCTCCTCTTTTTCCACCGTGCTTTCGGGTGCACGTCAATCGACATGCACCAATGATGCTAGACAACAGCGGATGTGCCCGACTGTATCGACCAGGCAGAGTAGTAATAACCGTCTCCCGGATAGTCAAACCTCGTCCGGACGACCCAGTAGCATGATCCCGGTGGAACTACAGGAAGAGTTATGAACGCGATTCCACCAGTACATGGGCCAGCATAAATATTGGCCTGAATACTCTGAGAGCCTGCATTGAACACTATTTAAAAATCTTCAGTCCATGCGATAGAGGCTCGTAACCTAAGTGTCTTGCCAACAGTGACTGAACCCGTGCCATCAAGCGAGCCGGCAACTGTGTGCTCATACGAGGAAAGTATGGAGGTTGGGCTTTCTGTTTCGGAGTTCTTGGCTTGGTTCGGCTTCTGTCTCGACTCACTAGACCGTCGCATCGATGTCGATGATGAGTTCGGCGTTCGCTCCGGGCTTGGCCGGCTCGATCTTGGCGACCTTGTAGCCTTGCGATTCCAGCGCTTCCCGGAACGCGACATACAATGCGCCTTCGTTCATGCCGTCCAGTTCGGCTTGAGCATCCGTAAGGTCCAGGCTTGCCTGCTCCCTCACTTCCGGTTCCTTGCTCTCCCTCAAAACGGCCTTCAGCCGGCCGATCTCCTCTTCCAACCGCAATTCTTGTTCCGTCTTTGCTCCGGGGTCCGTCAGGCGCCCGCCCGGGGAATATTCGATCCTGATCCTTTTAAAGCCCCGGTTTTGAGCCTGGGTTGCGCCGGCCTGGAACAATCCGACCATCTTGGCGACTTTCCTTCCGATGCTTTCTTCAACGCCTTCTCTTGAAAAGACGTGCCGCAGCCGGATGAAAACGTGCGCAGCGCTCTCGTCTTTGCCGTCCTCATCGCCCAAGAAATATCCGACGATGTCGATCGCATTCCTGTAACCGGCCAGTATGCATATCTCCGGATATTCGGGCGGCACATCCAGAAGATAAGTTTTCCTTACCGCCGACCTTTGGAACAATCTCCGGATCACGTTGGTTTCATTCACCGTTTGGTCATCGTCGGGGGTCCAATCTTCGACTCCCCTCGCAAGGCGCTCGCTTACGAACCTCGCGTTGTTCTCCTCTTCCACTTCCATAAAATGCTTTATGTTGTCCTCCACGCCGCTGAGAACGAGCCAGCGCTCCCGGTCTTCGGTCAATTCCTCCGCCCCGGGCGCAGATTTTCCTCCGGGCAGGACCTTTAATCTTCCCTCTTCGAGGGCTTCCCTGACGCGGGCCGCTCTTTCCTTCCGCTGCTTTTCGGTCTCCAAGCCGGCCCCCGCGCGGGGGGTTGCCGCGGATGCCAGGATGTCGCTCATTCTTCTCCAATGCGCCGGCATCCGCTGTCCGCCGTTCGCCTTCTTGTAATTCTCTTCGAGCCGGTCTTCGATCCTCCGCAGGGCCGTTACAGCGTCCTTCAACTTGCCGGGTTCAGGGGCCCGCACGATCTCCGTGGCAAACGCAAGGAGGGCGGCGACCGCAAAAGGATTTTGATGGTACCAGTCGCCGCGGGAAAGGTAAAGGGTCATGGTATTCAGATCAAGCTGCGCGAAAATACCGGCGTGGATGAAAAAGGCGCCTGCCGGATCTTGGATAGCGGATGGGGGCTTCTGTCTGCCTTTGAGAAAAGGCAGCACGATCCAATTGTACACCTTGGTCGTTTCCGGATCCGCAAGTTCGCCCCTGAGGTAATCTAAGGCTGAGATCTGTCTGTCGGTCAGATCCGTAATAATCGTGTCCTTAAGGGCAAGATAAATATTGTAAAGGACTTCGAGGACTCTGGCATCTCTTACATCGCTTGCAAAAGGAATCAGCTTGCGGCAGATAAAATTGGCTATCGCGCACAGCGCGATGGCGGCTTCACGTTTTTCGTCGTAGGCATCTCCTTTAAAGTATGTATCTTGAAGCTGCGTCCGAAAACCTTCAACGACCTGGAGCAACGCCTGCCAATCATCGGCGCCGCTTACGGAAACGATGTCGATGAAATCGCCCTCATTTCTTTCCTGGATGGCTTTGAGAAGCTTGGCCGACTTCTCGAGGACAATCGGAGAAATGGGATCAAATAACGCGACGTCGATCTCGTTGGCAAATTGATGGATCGTCTTCCCCGCGCCGGCTTCCTGAAACTCTTGATCTACGGTTTCCCGGCCGGCCCGAGTCTCGGAGTCGAGCAACTTTAAAAGCTCCCGAGCTTCTTTGATCACTTGCCGATTCTCCCCCTCTTCGGCATCGGCCGCCCCTTTCCGGACCCTTACGTGCTTCCGGAAGGGCTTTAATTCGCGGAATAACCTGAGGTTGACGCCCAGCCATGTCGCCAGGCGCGCCGTCTTCGAATCGGCGGAAGAAACCTCGCCCTTCGCTATGTCGGACACATTCTCCTCTTCAGGCGCCTCCCCAAGAGTCTCGGCCAAAGGATATCCTTTGATGCCAGCCAGGGTCTTTGCGATCCCGTTCGGTCCGATATAATACTCCAGCGCCTTGCCGCCGTTCCTTTCGGCTTGCGCATCCCATTTAATGCCGGCCTCGTCGAGCGCCTGTTCCGTCATGCCATACGCTTTGAAAAATTCCCGAAGCGAGGCAAGGATCAGATATTTCACCGCTTTTCGGGCGTTCCCGGCCGTAACTACGGCGTTTCGCACGGCGTCCTCGTGCACGAGGATCGCGAGCACTCCCTTTCGAAAACCTACTTCATCCGCGCTGACGAAATCGATAAAATTCTCCAGATCCGAACGCTTGACCGCCGCATCCGCCAAAGCGCCCTCCGTTTCAGAGAGAAACCGTATCCTATAATTGATGCCGCTGGACAGAAGGGCGTCATGAACGTCCGCGACAACGCCGTCCTCGTGAAGGTTCACGGTCTTGATGCCGATGCTTTCAAGGAGGGTTTTGACGAGCGCGTAACCGAGCATCCTCGGCTGAAGAAAACGGCCCGCTTTATAAATGTCGTCGGAACTCGCTGAGCGTCTCCCGTAGATCATCTCTTTGATCGGCGCCAATACCGCCCGGGCCCGCGGATTCGATGACATTTTATCCAATACCTTTTTAAGGAGCTTCTTATCCGCGCTATGCAGCTGGACGTTTATAAAACGCACCATCAATTGCGTCCAGACCGGATCAGCGGGCTCGTTGAACACGGAAGCCATCTTGTTTAGTCCTTATCCCTCTTTTCCT
>CAZRXH010000003.1:0-3936 GCA_964603995.1 uncultured Bacteroidota bacterium
TGGCGGGAAACGAATTCATGGTCTGATCAATCTTATTGAAATCGAGCCAGTACCGAAAAAAGGACCGGGGATGTGAATGCGGCTTCGCAGGAAAGTCACCTCTTGGGTTAGAGATCTTTGTACTCGATCACGCAGGCGTTCAGACGCCGTTCCTAGACTCCTCCCAGAATGGTGCCTTTTCCTTTTGTGGTTTTCATCAATGCAAGAATGTTAGATGATAGCGCCAAACACTACTAATATGGAAAGGCCGTGCGTTTCTAGTCGCACGGCCCGTTCCTGCAAGCGATGAGTTTTG
This sequence comes from uncultured Bacteroidota bacterium, assembly GCA_964603995.1. Taxonomy (GTDB): domain Bacteria; phylum Bacteroidota; class Ignavibacteria; order Kryptoniales; family JAKASW01; genus JAKASW01. The sequence goes on from CAZRXH010000003.1 coordinate 296, forward strand.
CCTCAAACCTTGTCAAGGTTGAAAAGAGACCCTGCCAAGGGTGGCCAGATGGTTCTATTTCTTCTTGAGCGTCTTCAGAAGCTTCAAGTTCTTCTCGATAAGAGCGTTCCGGGTCTTTACGCTTTCCGCACTTCTAAGACCGTCGGGAGGAGTGTTCAGCACGTAGTCGAGGAGCTTATCAACTGTGGTCGTGACGACGTGCGTTCTCGTATCAGAAGAGCCGTAGTAAATGAGTACGTCGCCGTTCTTTCTCTTTACCCACCCGTTGCTGAACACAACGTTTGAAACGTCACCGATGCGCTCTTCGCCTTCGGGAGCGAGAAAGTATCCTGCCGGTGAAGCGATCTTCTTCCACGGCTCGTTCAGGTCAGTGAGAAACATATAGAGCACATACCTCAGTCCGGCAGCGGTGTTCCTGACGCCATGCGCAAGCTGGAGCCAACCTTGTTCGGTCTTGATCGGGGCAGGGCCGAGTCCGTTCTTCACTTCCTTTATGGTGTGGTACTGCCGGTCGTCGACGATAATTTCCTCGCCGATCGTGGCCCCGAGCATCGACTCGGCAAGTCCCCAGCCAATGCCACCGCCGGAGCCCGCGCTGATGAAACCGTCCTGCGGTCTCGTATAGAAAGCATATTTTCCGCCAACAAGCTCCGGGTGTAGTACCACGTTCCTTTGTTGAGGTGAAGCTGTCTTCAGGTCTGGAAGGCGCTCCCATGTCAGGAAGTCCTTTGTCCTCGCGATGCCGGCCTGAGCGATGGCAGATGACAGATCGCCTCTAGGTGCCTCGGTGTCCTTACGCTCTGTGCAGAAGATGCCGTAGTACCACCCGTCTTCATGCTGCGTCACGCGAATGTCATATACGTTCGTGTCCGGATTGCCGGGTATTTCAGGCATCATGATTGGGTAGTCCCAGAAGCGGAAATTATCGATCCCGTTCCGCGACTCCGCAACGGCGAAGAACGATTTCCTGTCCGCGCCTTCCACTCTTGCGAAGAGCAAAATCCTTCCCTGATATTCGGTTGCTCCTACATTGAACGCCGCATTGACGCCGATTCTTTCGAGCAGGTTTGGATTTGTCTTGTAATCAAGGTCGTACCGCCAGTGTATCGGAGCATGTTGGCCTGTTAGCACCGGATATTTGTAACGGCTGAATATGCCGTTGCTTTCTTTCACGATCTCGTTCTTTCTTTTGACAAATTTCTCGTGGGAGGCGAGGAGCTGCCGTGCCTTTTGATTGAATTGCACTCTATTCATTTTGTCTCTCCCGCTAATTCTACGCCTGAAGTGCTAATAGCTTCTGCGGTCACCTTCTTCTCGCCGAATGTCGCTTCGAGCTTGTCCCACCAGTTGACCTTCAAAATTATGGATGTCACTATCATTAATGCCATCGAGGCAATCAAACCGGACCAGTCGCGGATGACGAGATATACCGGTGCCGCCATCAGCGTGATCTGCCATACGATTCCGACAACTATGTTGAACATGTCGCGCTTGAAATCCTTGTTGGGCACGAAAGAGGGGTCAGCCTTCATGACTTTTTCCTTGATGGGTTTCCAGAAACCCCAAGGACGAACGTTCTTGTAGAAGTTCATCAGGGTCTCATCGTCCTCTGCAGGCGTCATGTAAGTGGCTACGTAGCATCCTATTATTGACACTATGAAGATAATCGGGAACGAATTCAGGCTCGCATTGCTTGTGAGCGGCCAGTTGTGCAGGAAGGGTATGAGATTGAGGTTATCAAGAACAAGAAGGATTAGCATTGACCCGATTCCTGCGACCATTCCCCAGAAGTAGCCGTAGCCGTTGAAACGCCACCAGTACCATTTCAGGACGTTGGCCGCCGTGTAACCGCCCCACAACGCGGACACGATCCAGAGCACGACCGAGTTGATCGAGCTGACCATGAACCCGATGCCGACACCGACTACGATTACCACCAGCGTTGTCACGTAGCTCCAGTTGACGTATACCTTGGGATCGGCGTTGGGATTGATGTAGCGCTTATAAATGTCGTTGACTATATAGGCCGGTGCCGCGTTTACGGTCGCGGCGAAGTTGCTCATGAATGCGGCGATCAGCCCGGCCATAAGGAATCCGAGAAGCCCCACCGGAATGTAGTGCGCGAGCACCTCCGGCAGTATCGTCTCGAAATTCGGTGTGGCTATCGAGCCGCTGTATAATGCGTTGAAGTTTGTCAGCGCGAGTACTGTTAGCCCCGCGACCATCAGGTAACGCGCCGGGTTGAGGACGACGTTGACGGCCGAGCTCATTTTGGCCGCCTCGACCGGGCTCTTCGTCGAAAGAACGCGCTGCATGTCGTAGTTTGGCGCCGGCCCCGCCGCGGAGATGAATATCCCCTTGAACAATACCATGACAAAGAATAACCCGAACATTGAGTATCCGTCCGTCGCGATCCACTTCCCAAACTCCGTCACCTTTGAGGACGCAACGGAATTAACCGAGGACCAGTCCATGTTCAGGTGCCAGCCGAAGAAGATATTCGACCAGCCGGAAGGGAGGACGCTGTGTATCATCGCCGGTGAAACGTAATTCATGGCGATGATGCCGATCGCTATCGAAGAGATAGTAAGTATGGCGTATTGGAGCACCTCCGTGATAACGACGCTGAACATTCCTCCTTTGACGACATAGAGTGTCGTGATCGCCATGAGAATCAGCCCGTAGAGATTGGCGTTGATGTCGGGATGCGCCAGGAGCGTCGCTGGGTTGGTGACGAGAGGCGGGAGGAATGCCACCGCGAACTCGCCGATCCCTTTGAACCCGTATGAGAGGAATCCGATCACGCTGATGAGCGCGAATATAACCACGATGATGTGGGACAAGGTCGCGCCTTTTCCTTTGCCGAACCGCGTCTTTATCCATTCGGCGCCGGTCATCACGTTCGACCGCCTCAGCCACGCCGACATGTAGACCATCAGGAAAATCTGGTTGAATACGGGCCACAGCCACGGCAGCCACATGCTTTTCATCCCGTATACCGTCAGCCAGTAGACCAAAAGCATTGTGCCGGCGACGTCGAACATTCCGGAGGCGTTCGAGACGCCCAGCATCCACCAGGGGAGTGCGTTTCCCCCGAGGAAGTAATTCTGGATGTTCTTTGAAGCCCTCTTTGTAACAAGCATCCCGAGAAGGACGACGCCTACGAGATACACTACTATGATGCTCAGATCAACTACGCCCAAATGCATTTTTTTGCTTCTCCCTATTTAGTTTGATTAAGCGTGGTCAGTTGGAGCTAATGAAAGACTTCTCTATGTACTGCTTATGTTTTGATTCTCTTCTCGTGTTACCCGGTTGAATGTTTCTGACTGCAGTGCAATCTAACAACAAAGGCACATAAATGAAACAATCCGCGCGTTTACACTTGAAGACATTTCCCGCCTGTTTTATATTCGAACAGTGAGAGCGATTGTTCGCGGGAGGTTTTCTGTCGAGAGTCTCCGAGGAGTGAGTGTCGATACAGGAATTGTCGTGGAGAATGGCGTCATCGTTGATGTCGCGAGATATAAGGACATCGCCCGGCATCTGGGCAGTGAGATTGTGCGTGAGTACGACGGCATTCTATGTCCTGCTCTCATCAATGCGCACACCCATCTAGAGTTGTCCGCCCTGAGAAAAAA
>CAZRXH010000003.1:4036-67894 GCA_964603995.1 uncultured Bacteroidota bacterium
CTTCTGGAGAAAGATGGAATATCGACGGCTCTGGCCGTTCACGCTCCGTACTCTGTATCTCCGTCATTGATGAGGAAAATCAAGGGTTTCAACAGCGAGCACGGTTCAATCATGTCCATCCATCTGGCTGAGACCCTCGATGAGTTGGAATTCGTGAAGTCCGGCACGGGGAGGATGGCAGAGCTCCTGAACCACCGGGTCGGAAACTGGGAGTTCAAAGCACCCGGAGTCTCTCCTGTAAAATATGTAGACTCCCTCGGGTTGCTCGATGACAAGACACTGTGCGTGCACTGTGTATTCGCCGACCCGGAAGACATCAACTTGATCGGAGATCGTGGAAGCGCCGTAGCAGTCTGCATACGAAGCAATCTGGAACTTTCAGAAACGGTTCCGCCGGTCGCCGAATTCATAAAGAGCGGCGTGACAATTCTCATCGGCACTGACAGCAGGGCCAGTTCGCCCGACATAGACATGTTTTCGGAAGTTGCCGCGTTCTATTCAAGATTTCACGACTTGATGAGTCCCGCCCGTGTTTTCCAGGCAGCCACGTCAGACGCGGCAGAGTTTCTCGGAATCGAAAAAGACTACGGGAGTATCGCACCGGGCAAGAAGGCGCGTATCGTGCATGTCCCGTTCGATGGGAAAGAAGAAGATGCTTTCGAGTACCTCGTGGCCGACTCGCATGGCAAAACTATCATGGTCGAATCGTGAATAGCAGATCCGTAATAATCTTCTCATTGGTTTTACTGTTCGGCATCGTGTGCTACAAACTCGTCTTTGTGCCGACAAGCATGAGTTTACAGAGTTCTCCCCACGATATTTTTTCCGTCAACACTTCACCGGTGAAGGTTAAAGCGATGTTGACGAACCGGCTGGGCATGCAGGTCCCGTTCGAACATCTCACGGGGAAGTTTATTATCAATGAAGGCGCCGACAAGATTGACATAGTAAAAACAGAGAGAGATGAGCTTATCTTTAAGACGAAGGGCAGTACAGGGAGGTTGGTGATTCTCTTCTTTTCGAACGAGATTCCGTTCCCGGTCGAACTCGTCCTTGATATCAGAGGGGCGGCGATAGCCGACCTCATTTAACGACAATTTCTTGCTGCTAAGACAATAGATGCTTGATTTCAAGTTGGTAAAGAAGGACGCCGGGACGAAGGCGCGTGCCGGTTTGATCCAGACAGATCATGGGACGATAAGGACGCCGGTTTTCATGCCTGTCGGAACACGCGGAAGCGTGAAGGCTGTCGAGCAGCGTGAACTACTCGAGATAAATGCCCCGATAATCCTCGGCAACACCTATCATCTCTATCAGCGCCCCGGAGTGGAAATCCTGCGGAAGTTCGGCGGACTACATTCGTTTATGTCGTGGCCGAGGCCGATTCTCACCGACAGCGGCGGTTTCCAGATACTCAGCCTTTCCGGGCTGAGAAAATTATCAGACGAAGGAGTGGAGTTCCGTTCGCACATCGACGGAAGTTATCATTTTTTTTCTCCGGAGAAAATTGTCGAGGTGGAACGGATGATCGGCTCGGACATAATGATGGTGCTGGACGAGTGTCCTCCATATCCGTCGGAAAGAGAATATGTCTCAAAGAGCATTGATCTGACATACAACTGGGCTATGCGGTGCAAGGAGAGTTTTTCACGATCGACTCCTCTCTATAATTTCAAGCAGTTCCTGTTTGCCATAGTGCAGGGAGGAATCTATCTTGACCTGAGAGAGAAGAGTGCAAGACAACTTGTCACGGGAGATTTCGACGGCTACGCGATCGGTGGTCTGGCAGTAGGTGAACCCGTGGAGGAAATGTACAGGGTCGCAGATTTTGTGACGGACATTCTTCCTGAGAACAAACCCAGATACCTGATGGGAGTCGGAACTCCCGAGAATCTTCTGGAGGCAGTGGAGAGAGGAATCGATATGTTTGACTGCGTTCTCCCCACCCGCAATGGGCGAAACTCGCAAGTATTCACTTCGGCTGGTAAGCTGAATTTAAGGAACGCCGCCTTTTCGGATGACGGAGCGCCGATAGACAGCGAATGTGACTGTTACGCATGCAAGAATTTCTCGAGGGGATATCTCCGCCATCTCTTCAATGTTGATGAAATATTCGGCCTCCAGCTTGCGTCCTTACATAATTTGCGATTTTTTGTTAGTTTAATGGAGCAATCGCGGCTTGCTATCCTGAATGACAGGTTCACGGATTTCAAAGCCGAAACGCTATCTAATATAAACAACCACAAAAAGGAGGAAACTTGAGCAACTTACTGATCGCATTAATGACTCCTCAGGGAGGCGGTGACGCGGGCGGCGGCATGATCAGCACGATCATCATGTTCGCGTTGATCTTTGCTATTTTTTATTTCATGATCATGCGTCCGCAAAGCAAACGCCAGAAGGAGCGCCAGAAGATGCTTGAAGCGATGAAGAAGGGCGACAAGGTCGTCACGAATGGCGGCTTGCATGGTAAAATCATCGGCATGGAAGACAAGACGGTCCTTGTCGAGATCGCCGACAATGTGAAGGTCAAGGTCGAAAAATCTGCCATAGGGGCGGTATTACCCGAATAGAGATGTCTGAGTTTGACAGTATCGACGCTGCGATTGAAGATATGCGCAGCGGCAAGATAGTAATTGTTGTCGACGACGAAGAGCGAGAAAATGAGGGGGACTTCATTTTATCCGCCGAGAGAGTCACTCCCGAGTCGATAAACTTCCTGACGAAGTACGGACGCGGAATAATCTGCGTCGCGCTGTTGCCGGAACGTGCGGCGCAGTTGGAGCTCGACTTGATGGTGGATGAAAACACTTCCTTACACCAGACGGCATTCACAGTCAGCGTCGATGCGCTGAAGGGAGCCACCACTGGAGTGTCTGCTGCCGACCGTGCCACCACGGTGCTCGCTCTTGTAAATGCAGACACACATCCATCCGACCTTGGCAGGCCCGGCCATATTTTCCCTCTTCGCGGTATGGAGGAGGGAGTCCTTAGACGAGCAGGCCACACTGAAGCGGCGATCGATCTCGCGCGGCTCGCAGGCCTCTATCCCGCCGGCGTCTTGTGTGAAATCATGAACGATGATGGCACAATGGCGCGCGTACCTCAACTCGTGAAGATGGCGAAGGAGTTCGGACTTCACATTGTCACGATTCTGGATCTGATCCAGTACAGGATGAGGCGGGAGAAGATGGTGAAGGAAATCGTCGTGACAAAGCTCCCGACACGTTACGGGAATTTCAATCTCCACCTTTATCAGAGTGTGATCGACAGGAAAGAACATATTGCCCTCGTGAAGGGAGACATTCACAGCGATGTGCCGACGCTGGTGCGCGTTCACTCAGAATGCCTCACTGGAGACGTCTTCGGCTCCGAGAGGTGTGACTGCGGAGAACAACTGCATCGTGCGATGAGAATGGTGGAAAAGAAAGGTGCCGGCATTGTTCTGTATATGCGGCAGGAAGGGAGAGGGATCGGTCTTATCAACAAGATCAAGGCATACAAGCTCCAGGATGACGGGCATGACACGGTGGAGGCGAACGAAAAGCTTGGGTTCAAAGCCGACCTCCGCGACTACGGAATCGGTGCACAGATACTCGTCGATCTCGGTGTCAGGAAGATGAGGCTTATGACTAACAACCCGAAAAAAATCGTGGGACTTGAGGGATACGGCCTCGAAGTGGTGGAACGGATCCCAATCGAGATAGAACCGAACGAAACTAACCAGAAATATCTCGAAACGAAGCGGGATAAGCTGGGGCATCTCATCCTGGACTCCGAATGATTGCTTCGTCCTTAGACTTCAGAGTGGTCCAATTGGCGGGAACGCATTGTCTCACGAAGAATGTTTTATGTATCAGGACCGCGATTTGCGATGACCGCATCTCTGTATCCGGCAGTTTTGCGGCAGCTGGAAATATTTGTCGGTAATTTATTATCTTTGACTAACGCCGCAACGTCCCGAATTCGGGACAGGCGGTACGCCTTCGCCACAGTCTCTGCGTGCGAAGGCTTTTGCATTTTATGATACGAAACGATCCAGGAGGTTCCGATGTCAAATAACTTTGTCTATTTGACAAAAGAGAAATTGATTGAGATGGAAGCGCAGCTGAAGGAGATGAAGACACATGGCAGACAGGAAGCCGCGCGCAAAATCGCTGAGGCGCGGTCGCATGGTGACCTGTCGGAGAACTCCGAGTACGACGCAGCCAAAGAGGAAATGCAGATGCTCGAACTGCGCATCGCGCAGCTCGAACAGACCCTCACAAGAACGCGTGTCATTGACCCGACCGAAGTAAGGACGGATAAAGTATATATTTTCAGTAAGGTCCAGGTGCTTGACATGCTTTCAGATAAAAAGATAGAGTACCAGCTCGTCTCGACGGAGGAGGCGGATATCGTGAAGGGGAAGATCTCCACCGATTCACCCATAGGAAAGAGTCTGCTCGGGAAAGAGGTCGGCGATGTCGTGAGCGTGAGAGTTCCGGCGGGAATAAAACAGTATAAGATTCTCCAAATAAGCAGGTAGATTCTAATCCAAAATTTGAATATCCCAGTCAATTGCTGGTGTTTCCTGTTTTGGATGTTGAAGTTTTGAATTTGTTTAGAGTTTAGGTTTTCGGGTTTAGAGTTTTTGACGGGAGGATTTTCTTTTTAGGAATCTTGAGTATAAGGCTCGCGTCAGGGAATTGAATTCACTGGAAGAAATCTTCATCGGGATTGGTGCATCCTTTGTCGGCATCATCAAGCAGCGAGATACATATTTTGAAGTGCGTGTGGGACGGCTGAAGCTGAGGGAGACCGACGGAAAACCGGCGGAGCTGATCTTCTACGAAAGGGACGAAACCTCTTCCTCGGAGATGGAAAGCCGGTATGGCATTCTCCCGGTCGCGGACCTGTCGATCAAGGATTTCCTTGTCAAGGCTCTCGGAGTGAAGGTGGTTGTCGAGAAGGAAAGAAAGTTACTGATCCTGGGGAATGCGAGGATACACCTGGACCAGGTGAATGGGCTTGGGAGTTTTCTGGAGTTCGAAGTCGTATCGGCGGAAAGCATATCGCGAAAGGGGGACGACAACGCTGATGCCTCGCTGCTCGATAAGCTGAAGTTGTACGCGGCACCATTGGTTGTGAGAGAGATAAATGAATCGTACAGCGATCTGATGCTGAAGAGATGATCAACGTCAGGCATTGGTTCCTGCCAGAAACCCGTCCAGTATTCTTCATATTTTGTTGATGATGGATGCCCAACACCACCACGTTTGAGTGGAGCGCGGATATTGTTCTCCGGAATCTTGCACCGCCCGATTTGCTTTCTCAAAAGGGGTTAACTAAATCTGAAAAAAAACTTAGGCTTGAAGGTGACGCTGGCTCTCAAGAATGCTGGGAGAATTCGTTCAGACCTCCAAAGAATTCTGTCGGATGGGCACACAGACGTTGAAATCAACAGCGTTGTGGAGCTGTATCACGCTTTTGCGGTCGCTTCGGTCAAGAGAAAAATAGCGGCTCGGACGCTGAGCGAAAGATTCATCGGGCTCAATTCTGGGGACATTGCCTATGATTGCATAGTTGAATTGTTTCAGCGTGATGAGTCTGGAAGATTTGTGCAAATGAAGGCCTACTTTGACGGAATAACTCTTGGAGACATTTCGAACGAAGAGCTGCTAACTCATTCTCGTCGCCTTGTTTTCTCGAAAGTCAGCGACAGACTTTTCAGGATCTACAGAGAAACCGACCCGTCTTTGGCAAAAATTATCCATAACATAAAAGTCGTCGTCAGTACTCTGCACAGTTTCGATGAAGTTGAGCGGCTTGGAGAGAACTGCATTTGTCCATCTTTTGTGGAAAGGCTGGAAGAATTTCCTGCGATTGACAGGGATACCATTGAAAGGGAAATGAGAAAACGTGTGCGGGGGACCGAACGGATCCCCGAGCTTATGGCTGAGCTGTCGTTGTTCCTGCGTCAACAGGGGGAATACTGCCGCGTTGTGCCGATTGTCGGCGTTGCACTTGTTTTTCGATCCATTTACAATGAGCCGATGAATGATACAATTACTGAACCTGCGGTTGAGAGCGCCATACTCATGAAGGATGCGCGGAGAATGATCAAAGAAGCGTGTCGGGAAGTCAAGGCGGAGATGGAACCGACATATGTCGGGAAGAAGAAGGTATCCACAGAGCACATGAATTTTTATTTCTTTGTGATCGAGGAAACTCTGACACGGAGATTCGCGGATGAAGATGAAAGAGATGGATCACTGTTCGAACATTTGAAAGAGTACATTCCTGATTTAGAAAGAGAGGAATACAAGAGGTCACACAAAAAGACTTTGGAGTACCTGCTGAGGCTTTCGACGGAGAGCGCAAAGAAGAAATTGCAGAGCCTGTATCGATGAATCGATCAAGAATGTGAAGAGCATTTTTCGGCAGGCCGCCTAAAAAGAAACGAGAATAATATGAAATGAAGCACATAGACGAACATACTCTGGAGCTTTTCATCCTGAATGCAAGGGAAATCCGCAGCAAGAGACGATCCATAGAGAACCATCTGGCCCATTGTGCTGGCTGCAGTGAGGTCGTGCGGCGATTGAAGGACATTTACGAAAATGTAGATGAAACGCTTGCCGCTGGCAAAGATCTTACTGCCGGTGCGGAAAGACGAGTCGTTCCGGTGCGGCGATCATTAGACGTGTGGACCGAACCGATTCTCTCCGTCGCAAAAACGTCTCCGAAAGAAATTGTGCAGATACCGGGGGCCTTTGTGCCCGCGCTGTGGAGAAGAGTGAATTCCTTTTATCACTACGACAGTAATCTGAACAATATCGACGTTTACAATTCCGCGAACAAACTCCTGTGGACGGTACCCGCTTCGAACACTGCAATTGCGGAAAGACTGGAAACAGCGGCGCACTTGAAATATACAACGAAAGTAGCCTCCCCAAAACGTTCTTACTTTTCCAGAACTATCCGAACCCCTTCAATCCAACTACGACGATCGCATTTGATCTCAAGGAGAACTCGACCGTGAAGCTGTCCATCTTCAATGTCCTTGGCCAGCGAGTGCAGGAGTTTGACTTGGGCCAGATGAGCGCAGAAACCTACAGCCAGATTGTCGACATGTCGCGCTACGCAAGCGGAGTGTATTTCTACCGGATTGATGCAATGAGCGCCGATGGGAAAAGATTCGTTATCATGAAGAAGATGGCGTTGGTCAAATAGCGACAAGTGTCTCATCGGCCACTCCATCTCAAAGGAGCAGATGGTTGTTTGTCGGTAGTAGTTAGCAAGCCCTATCGAGCTTCAGCCATCCAGATCCAAGACGGCTTTCTCTGCTTCTGGATTGGCACACAGGTAGATTATGACCAACTGGATGGAGATGCAGCGACTATGATAGGCTCAAGTCCTCGTGGACAGCATGACCTTCAACAAACTCCTGAACAGCCTTCTGTATTTCAGGAAGTGTATCAAGCCTCACCAGTGCTGACCTCAGCGTCGATCCGTTTCTGACGCCATGGAAATATCCGTGATAATATTTCCGGAATTCCAATACTGCTCTATGCTCTCCCTTCGTTTCGATTTCCATCTCCAAATGGCGAATGCATGTACTAGCCCGCTCCTGCAAGCTCTGAGCCGGCGGAAGTGTGCCATCTCCCATCAGGGATTTAATTTCTTTGAAGATCCGCGGATTTGTAACGGCGCCCCTCGCGACCATTACGCCGTCGCATTTTGTGTACTCGAACATGTCCAGGGCATCCTGTGCGACTTTTATGTCACCGTTGCCGATAACCGGCAGCTTGGCCATTTCCTTGACCTGTTTTATCCAATCCCAGTTCGCTTCACCGTCGTGGTGTTGTGCCCTGGTGCGGGCATGAATCGTAAGAGCGGCGAGTCCCTCGTCAGCACAGATATTTGCCACTTCGAATATCGTGATGGAGTTGGAATCCCAGCCGAGGCGTGTCTTCAACGTGACCGGGATTGACACGGCGCTCTTCACAGCGTGGATGATCGCCTGCATCTGGCCGAGATCCTTCAGGAGTCCTGCGCCTGCGCCCCGTTGAGCGACTTTAGGAACCCAGCAGCCGGCATTGATGTCGATGAAGTCAGGCCCGGCGTCTTCTGCCATCTTTGCCGCTTCAGCCATCACATCCGTATCTCCACCGAAGATCTGTATGCCAACCGGGCGTTCATCCTGACTCGTGACGAGCTTCTGGGTGCTTTTCCTGGCCGAACGGATCAGTCCTTCCGAGCTGATGAACTCAGTATATACGATATCGGCGCCGAATTCCTTGCAAATCAGGCGGAAACCGAGGCCCGTCACGTCTTCCATCGGAGCAAGCGCAACGGGCTTCTCCAATTCGTATTTACCGAGCTTGATCTTCATACGTCAATTTGGTTTGAGCGGTGCAAAAAAGAAATGGCACGCGGATAACACGGAGTTGACGGATTCCCACTGCTTCTCTCTCGTTTCTCATCTGCGAACCCTGTCCATTCAGTCCGTTTATCCAATAATCCGATATTCCATTACTCCATCTTTCGATAGATCATGGTACAATCTTGTTTAGCGGGTACTCTATAATTCCCTCGGCGCCGCTTCGCTTCAGCTCGGGCACGATAATCCTGACGATCTTCTCGTCGATTATCGTCTCGATAGCCACCCATTCATCGTCGTAAAGAGGTGATACCGTCGGTTTTCTCAAAGCCGGAATTATTCCAATGATCTTGGGAAGATCGGATTTCCTGATGTTCATTTTCAGTCCAACTTTTCCTTCTGCGGCAATCGCGCCTTTCAACAGAAGTGAAATCGTCTCTATCTTCTCCCGCTTCCACGCGTCTTCATACGATTCCTTGTTTGCGATGAACCTGGTGGACGACTGAAGGACGGTATCGATAATGCGGAGGTGATTTGCGCGGAGAGAGCTTCCCGTCTCGGTCACTTCGACGATCGCATCGGCGAGTTCCGGGACTTTCACCTCCGTCGCTCCCCACGAGAATTCCACGGCGGCTTCGACGCCGTGAAGATTGAGATACTGCTTCGTGATATTAACGACTTCCGTGGAGATACGCTTTCCATGCAAGTCCTTGACAGTTTTGTAAGGTGAATCCTCCTGAACCGCAAGCACCCACCTGACGGGGCGCATGCTCTGTTTCGCGTACACAAGCTCAGCGACCTCGACAACATCGCCGTTCGTTTCGATGATCCAATCTTTCCCTGTCAGCCCGGCATCAAATGTTCCGAGCTCCACGTACCTTGCCATCTCCTGCGCACGGACAAGCATGATTTTCAATTCGTCGTCCTCGACTGTCGGGAAATAACTTCTCGATGAAACCGAAATATTGTAACCGGCCTTCTGAAATAATGAAAAGGTTGACTCTTGGAGACTGCCTTTCGGCAGGCCGAGCCTTAACACTTTATCGCTGGGCATCTGGTGTCACTCCTGAATGAATGCTTCTGATAGTCTTTGATTACAAAATACGCGGTCTTACTTCCTGATTATAAATTCTATGCTGTCAGGTTTCACGTCTATTACCTGCAGTTGCGCTGGTGCTTCGACTGTCGGCTGGAAGTAGGCGGAAGTAGAGTGGATGAGACGATTGTAGTCGGCTGTAACGCTGAACGAATCGGAGTTTACGTCAGCCATTTCGTTGATGCCGCCCCGCACCGTCACGTCTACCGTCGGGGGAAGAAGGATGATCTTCGTGGAGTCGGTATTGTCCGTTATCTTCACGGGAATGTTCCGGTATATGTTATCTGCAACCTGCTCGACGCTGACTCTAACATTTGCTTCTCTGGCATTGACAGTCACAATTCCAGTAAGCGTGTCTGAAAGCGGGATGGTCGCGTCAATTCCATTGATAGTTTTCTTGAACTCTCTTCGTTGAGTGTACCAGACTTCAATTCTGCTCAGGAGCCTTCGTGCTCCCGTAATAGTAACGGAATCGGGATCGACTGCCGGATCACTCACGACGGTGAAGCCTTCGCGAGGTATGACGTCAATTCTTGGAATGACGGGGACTCTCTTCGTAGTTGTGGAATCAACGCTGATCTGTACAGTGTCCGGCTCGAATCCCAGGACTTCGGCGGAAGACCCGACGTCAAGTGAATAGCCAAGGTCGCGACTCGTGAGGAGAAGCTGTCTCTTGTTCATGGTTGAAGCGTCAAAATTGATGCTCGCAGTGGCAGAAAGGTAAGACGATGCTACCTGCCAGCCAGTACCACGGATTCTCACGACGATAGATTGCGGTATCGGGCTTGCGAGCGAAATACCTTCCGGCAATTCAGTGACTCTGAAAGGAACGCGGACTGCCACGGAATATTGGTTGTTCATGGATACCGATAGCCATACCAGTACAGACAGAAACACGGAAGCTACGATGACGTGCGTTTTCTTCTCCATTTGTTTAGTCAGCGTGTAAAGGGCCGCCAGATTTAGGGTTCGTCGTTGGGACCAGCTGAAGTTTTATTTTGAAACAAGCTACTGCCTTTCCTCTGAAAAATATACCGCAGAGGTGGCGAAATTACAATGAGTTATGAGGCAACACGCAGGAAGGGTCGGATCTGTGGTCGGTCCTGGCAACAGGCTTCAATCCCTTTGCTCAAGCCGCCTCTGCAGCCATCGTTCTCAAGGAATCTGACCATTTGAACAATCTCGAAGCGGCGTCAAGAGTCTGCAATTTCCTCCTTGCATAGTTGAGACTTCGGTCCTCAAGAGCATTGGTTGGAGACGGAGAGAATGCATGAGATCAGTTGTCCCTGAAGAAGAAACAGAGGACGAGTATCCGGCGCTCTCTGAGACTCTCTCAACTAATGCTGCGTAACTTCAACAAAAATGGTGATTTCACTAAGAAAATAATTGCTATTTGTCCACTCGAATCGTAACTTTTCGGCGAATGAAAATTGCGGTATTTGTGTCCGGGAAGGGCACAAACCTTCTTAATATCATTAGAAAAGCCAAAGACGGATTTCTTAGGTCGGAAGTCAAATTGGTGATTTCTGACCGATATTGCGAGGCCATTGAGAGTTCGGAACGTGCTGGTATTCGTACGAAGGTCGTGGACCCGAAAGATTTTTCGGATGAAATGGATTTTGGAAATGCGATGCTCGATATTCTCAGGAAAAGAGAGATCGAGCTTATTGTGCTCGCCGGTTTCTTGAAAAAGATTCCCGACATCGTCATAAAGAGCTACACAAATCGAATCATCAACATACATCCAGCACTTCTTCCTTCTTTCGGGGGAAAGGGTATGTATGGTATGAGGGTCCATCAGGCTGTAATAGATTACGGTTGCCGGGTGAGCGGCGTGACTGTTCATATTGTGGATGTGGAATACGATCATGGTCCGGTACTGCTCCAGAAATGTGTTGCTGTAACGGATGACGATACACCGGACTCACTCGCCTCGAAGGTTCATGAGCTCGAGTACGAGCTCTTGCCTGAGGCAATCAGACTCTTCGAGAACAGTCAAGTCAAGATAGATGGGAGAAAGGTTATCCTTTCACCAGAGGGATCCGACAGGACGTGAAAATAAAACGCGCATTAATCAGTGTAACAGACAAAACGGGGATTGTCGAGTTTGCAGATGTTCTCACAAAATCAGGCGCGGAGATATTCAGTACAGGCGGGACTCTGAAGGCATTGCGGGAAGGCGGCATCAATGCCAGAAGCATAAGCGATGTAACGAATTTTCCGGAGATTCTTGACGGAAGGGTCAAGACACTTCATCCTGCAGTATTCGCGGGGATACTTGCAAAGCGAAATGTAAGAGAGCACCTGGACCAGCTTGAGAAACTGAGTTTGTCGCTATTCGACATGGTTGTCGTCAACCTTTATCGTTTCGAAGCGACGGTCGCGTCGGGTGCCGGACTTGAAGAGGTCATAGAGAGTATAGATATCGGGGGGCCATCGCTCATTAGGGCAGCCGCAAAAAACTACGAAGGCTGCGCCGTAGTGGTCGACCCGCGGCAATATGACGAGATCATTTCGGAGTTGGACAAAAGCGGCGAGATAAGCGCGCCGCTTCTTGGCAGACTTGCTGCAGCCGCGTTCGAGAAAGTTGCACTATACGATGTCGCGATCTCGCGGTTCTTCAGCAAGAAGTTTGCTCCGGGCGGAGAGCCGGGGGAAAGCGTCATGTTCGCCGAGCGTAAGAGCATGGACATGCGTTATGGGGAGAACCCTCATCAGTCCGCCGGACATTACGGCGACTTTGCGAAATACTTCGAGAAGATTCATGGCAAGGAACTCTCGTATAACAATCTTGTGGATATCGATGCCGCACAGAGACTCCTCCAGGAATTCGACGCCCCTGCCGCTGTAATCATCAAGCACACAAACCCGTGTGGGGCTGCAGTTGCTGCGAACGTGCAGGAGGCGTATACAAGAGCTCTTAAGACAGATTCGAAGAGCGCGTTTGGCGGTATCGTTGCCGTTAACGGGAAGGTCGAGGCGTCGTTCGCTCAACAGCTCAATGAGATTTTTCTGGAGGTAATCATTGCCCCCGGTTTTTCCGAGGACGCGCTCGAGTTGTTGAGGAAGAAGAAAGACAGAAGAATTCTCATCAGCAAAAGTCTGCTTCCGAACGACGTTCAGATACGATCCTCTTGCGGTGGAGTCCTGGCTCAGACTGCGGACGATATCCTGTTGAAAGAGACAGAGCTGCGAGTCGTCACCAACAGGAGACCCACTGAAAAGGAACTTGCCGACATGAGGTTCGCGTACGCGGTGTGCAAGCATGTGAAATCAAACGCGATCGTCTTCGTCATGGATCACATGACACTCGGCTCGGGTGCCGGACAAATGTCACGCATCGATTCCGTGAAGATAGCACGCATGAAAGCAGATGAGGCAGGCTTGAGCTTGAAGGGGAGCGTCGCCGCTTCGGACGCGTTCTTTCCATTCTCCGACAACGTGGAGGAGATCGCGCGCGCAGGAGCGACAGCTATCATCCAGCCTGGTGGATCGGTGAGAGATGCCGAATCAATAGATGCGGCGAACAGACTCGATATTTCGATGGTTTTCACGGGGATCAGACATTTCAAACACTAAAAGAGCAAAGTGATGGGATTTTTCGGACTTCTATCCAATGACCTGGCAATCGATCTAGGGACGGCGAACACTCTGATATGGATGCGCAACAAGGGTGTGGTCCTGAGAGAACCTTCGATTGTTGCGTTTGACAAAAATACGAAGCGCATCGTAGCTATCGGTCACGAAGCGAGGGAGATGTTGGGAAGAACTCACCGCGACATACAGGTGATCCGTCCCATGCGCGATGGCGTCATAGCCGACTTCGAAATAGCGGAGGGGATGCTCCGGGCTTTCATCAAGAAGGTCCATGCCGGAATGATTCCCAGCCGGAGAATCGTCATTAGCGTCCCAAGCGGAATTACTGAAGTCGAGAAGCGCGCCGTGCGAGATGCCTCGGAACACGCCGGCGCAAAGGAAGTCCATCTCATAGCGGAGCCGATGGCTGCGGCTATAGGAATTGGACTCGACGTCGACGCGCCGGTCGGGAACATGGTGATCGATGTCGGTGGCGGCACTACGGAAATCGCGGTCATAGCGCTCTCGGGAATCGTAAACGAAGAGTCCATCCGCATCGCGGGCGACGAGATGAACAACGCGATAATTCAATTCTTCAAGAAGAATCACAATATTCTTATCGGTGAGCGTACCGCCGAAGCCATCAAGTGCGAAGTCGGTTCCGCGATGCCGTTGAAGGAGGAGATCACGATACAGGTCAAAGGGCGTGATCTGGTGGCGGGCATTCCGAAGACAACTGAAGTGAGTTCAGCCGAGATCCGTGAGGCATTGAACGAACCTGTCGGCGCCATCGTCGACGCGGTGAAGATATCACTTGAGAGGACTCCGCCTGAATTGTCTGCCGACATTCTGGACCGTGGAATAATGCTGTCCGGAGGCGGCGCGCTGCTGAAGGGTCTCGATGAGAGGATCAGGATGGAGACAAACCTGCCCGTTCATGTCGCCGAAGATCCACTCACTGCCGTTGTGCGCGGTGTGGGTAAGGTTCTGGACAAAATTACCGAATATAATAAGGTACTTATAAAGAGCAGACGTTATTGATGGTCGTAGGGAATGTTTAAATGGTTGGCTGAGTTTTTTGCGCTGGCGAAGAATTACATTGTTTTTGCTCTTCTCATCTCACTGTCGTTACTCTTAATCTCAACAAACAACAACGCAAATACCAGAGGCCTGCAAGTGCTGGGCCTTTTTACGACTTCCTATCTGGAAGCCGGGATACACGATCTGGTCGGCTACTTCGAACTCGCTTCAAAGAACAGGGATCTCGAGGAGGAGAACGCTCGGCTCATCGACCTGACCGCGAGGATCCGTGCGGCGATGACCGAGAACGAACAGTTGAGAGTGATGCTCAACCTCCGTGAGAAATCCAGCACTCCGCTCATACCGGCGGACGTTGTCGGGCGCACCGCGGAAGGCGGAAGATATTTTGTGACTCTAGATGTCGGTGCCAGCAGTGGGGTCAAAGTGGGAGACCCCGTTGTCACCGGCACAGGGCTTGTCGGGATAGTCTCTGTAGTCAATAATGAGTTTTCACTCGTCAGGACTCTGCTGGACGGCGACAGCAGGATAGCAGCGAAACTTGTAAACGCGTCCGCCGATGGACTGATAGTCTCCGGTGATTTTGGTGAGTTGGCGATGAGAAATGTATCGAGGAGATACTCGGTTCATCCGGGAGATATCGTAGAGACATCGTCGCTGAGCAGCCTGGTCCCGCCCGGAATAGCAATTGGAATGGTAACGAAGGCGACCAACGAACCCGGAGACATTTTCAAGAAAATCGACGTTGAGCCGGCAGTCAATTTCAGTGCGATCTCCGTGGCGTTTGTTATGCAGTACGTTTATCCACCGGAAGCGGCGAAGCTGCAAACTAAAAGCCTTGGAAGCGGGAAATGACGAAGCGTATTCTGGGATATCTTTCGTTCGGTATCGTAGCGATTCTGCTCCAGAAATTCCTGGAGAATTACGCTTCGATAGACATGGTTTCGCCTCAGTTAATAGTCCTCTTCGTCGTATACCTTGCATTGCGTGAGGGACAGATCTTCGCCATGGGTGGCGGCTTCGTGATTGGCTTCCTGAATGATTGTCTGGCTACACACTTCATCGGCTACACATCGTTTCTCGGAGTGATTGCCGGGTTCATCGCCGGATTCTTTTTCAAGGAAAGCGACGTAGATCTGGCGGCGAAGTCTTTCAACTTCGCATGGATCTCAGCAATAACCATTGCCGCAGCACAGCTCGCCGCGCTTCCTATAATAGCATCAGGAGAATTGAATTACTTATATGCCTTTCTGAAATTCACAGTTGGAACAACTGTCTACACTTCCATATTTGCCATGATTATTGTTTTTGTGAACGGGAGAAAGAGCAACTATGTTTGATGCCGATTTTGGCTCGCGTGCAAGATCGATAATGATGAGAGGCGTCGTTATCCTCGCGCTCTTTTCAATACTTGCGAAACTCGGCGACATGCAGCTTGTGAACGAGGTGGTTTACGGCAAGAGATCGGAGGACATAACCACACGCGTCTTTGTTCAGCAGCCTCTTCGCGGAGAAATCTTCGACCGGAACGGAAAGGTGATGGTGGAGAATGATCCGGCATATGAAGTCTCGGTAATCCCATCCGAATTCAATCGGAGTCACATACCGGCCCTCGCTTCGCTGCTACAGATGGACAGTGTCGATATAGTGAAACGCATTCAGATTGGCGAGACAATCTCTCCATATTTCCCTGTCAGACTGAAGCGAGATATTTCGGTTGCGACTCTTTACTCGATCGAGGAGCATCTGAAGGAATTCAAGGGAGTCTATTTCGACATTGAGCCGAAGAGAGTGTATGTTGGCGAGGCACGCGCTGCACACATCCTGGGTTTCACGAAGGAAATATCAGAGAACCAGCTTGCCACCCTCGGTGACTACTACAAGCCGGGCGACATAGTCGGGTATACCGGCCTTGAAGCGAGCTACGAAACGATTCTCCGCGGCGAGAAGGGTTACAAATATCTCGCCGTTAACGCCATGGGAAAGGTGATGGGACCGTATGATGACGGGAAGCTTGACGTCCCGGCTCAGGACGGGTCAAACCTGTATCTGTCAGTTGATGAAGGGCTGCAAGCGAGAGCAGAGTCGCTGCTCGCCGGGCGGCGTGGAGCCGTTGTCGCGCTCGATCCGAACAATGGCGAAGTCCTCGCCATGGCAAGCGAACCCGATTTCAATCCCGCCGTCTTTTCGGGATACACTTCAAAGGCGGAGTGGGACAAGTTGATCAGCAATCCCGATCATCCGCTGTTCAATCGCGCGACGATGGCAGCTCTCCCTCCGGGCTCGACCTTCAAAATGGTACTTGCCACAGCCGCGCTTCAGGATAGCATCATCAACAAAGACTGGACGATCCACTGTACCGGGTCTTTCTATTACGGTGGAAGAGTGTTCGGCGACGATGCAACTCACGGGATTGTGAACATCGACAAGGCGATAGAACAATCTTGTGACGTTTTCTTCTACAATCTCATGCTGAAAGTCGGCTTCGATACGTGGACGAAGTTCGGGAGAATGTTCGGCTTTGGGTCGAAGACGGGCATAGACTTGCGGGAGGAGAACGCAGGCATAATGCCGTCAAGAGGTTATTACGACCGCATATTTGGGAAGAACAAGTGGACAAGCGGTTATCTTCTGAGTCTGGGAATTGGTCAGGGTGAAGTAAGTGTCACACCGCTTCAACTGGCGGCATACACTATGGCAATTTCCAACTATGGGAAATACTTCCAGCCGCATCTCGTCAGGTACATTCGTGACCAGAAGACTGGAAAGATCTATTATACGCAATACAGTGAGCGCACGATCCCGATCAGAAGGAGCGTGTTCGACGAGATTCGACAGGACATGTATTTGGTCGTGAACGGTCCGGGTGGGACGGGACATGCGGCGCAGGTGCCAGGAGTGGTTGTGGCCGGGAAGACCGGCACTGCTCAGAATCCGCATGGAAAATCTCATTCATGGTTTGTGGCTTTCGCTCCCTTCGATCACCCGACGATAGCGCTCGCAGTTCTGGTGGAGAATGTGGGTTGGGGAGCTTCGTACGCTGCGCCCATTGCAGGGAAGCTCTTGAAGTATTATCTGCAGGAAACGGGTGTCCTGCAGCAGAAAGAACCAAACGGAATCGTGGCAACCGCCACGCCTCACTGATGTTTGACTTCTTCAAGGATTCATTCGACTACAAGACTTTCTTCCTGGCCGTAACATTGGCATGCATCGGCCTTCTCGCAGTAAACAGTGCCACGTACAATTCCGGTATGCACGATTATTTCGTGAGAGATCTGGTGTGGCAGTCCATCGGAGTAATCGTCGCTTTCGCGATAATGTTTTCCTCCAACCGATTTCTTGAAAACGGTGCCTACTTCTTCTATGCCATCACAATACTTCTCCTGATTTTTGTTCTCGTGGCGGGGAAGAAGGTTGCCAGCCATATGAGCTGGCTTGGCATCCTTGGAGTCGGCGGACAGCCATCCGAGCTGGCGAAAGTCGCATCCATTCTCGCTCTCTCCAAGTTCATTTCAGAGAAGTCCGGTGAGCGCACTCAGGTGCAGATGATCGGAATCTCGATGGGAATTGTCGGACTGCCGATGTTGCTCACGATGCTCCAGCCCGACCTCGGGACGACAATCGTATACATGGCGATCTTTTTTCCGATTTTGTTCTGGGCTGGTTTACCGCCGATAGTTGTAGTTGCGTTGATAGCTCCGGTCGCGATCATCTTTGCAGAGTTCACCGGCACAGCTGTCCTTTTGATAACGGTTGTCGCCTTCGGCATACTCTTTTTTGTATTGAGCAGAAAGAAACTGTTCGCGGTGACTCTGAGTTTCGTTGCGGTGTCGTTCGGGCTTTTCATGGAATACTTCTACAGGAAACTCTTGCAGCCGCACCAGCAGAAACGAATTCAGATATTTCTGGATCCGAATCTCGATCCGCAGGGCGCCGGATACAACGCACTGCAGGCACGTGTGGCCATCGGCAGCGGCGGCCTCTTCGGGAAAGGGTACCTTCATGGTGCTCAGACTCAGCTCCGCTTCGTACCGGCGCGCTGGACTGATTTCATATTCACGGTCATCGGCGAGGAGTTCGGCTTCATAGGTGCCGCATTTACGCTAATTGCCTTTGGTGCACTCTTCTTCCGCGGGATCAGAATCGCTGAGCTCGTCAAAACAAAATTCGCCAGCCTTGCTTCCGTCGGCATCACTTCGGTCCTTCTCTTTCATGTCTTCATCAACGTCGGAATGAACATAAACCTGGCTCCAATTGTCGGTATACCCCTCCCGTTCATCAGCTACGGAGGGTCATCCATTTTGGCCGATTGGATGATGATCGGGATTCTCCTAAATTTCTATGCACACAGGAAGGAACATTGAAAAGCGGGAGTATTGTCACGGAGGGAACGCGTGAGACAAATGGTGGAATATGAATTAAGAATTTGAGAAGGTGGTACAGAGTCGATTAGACATTTGCTTTAAGGTTATTTTTAGAAATTGAAATTCACTAGATATTTTGAAGAGATACAGCGGCGCCCCGACCGTGAAATAATCCGATTAGAATGGATACAATATGTCATTGATAATCCTGTGAAAGAAGTTATTCAGAAAGATGGGCGTGTGCGTTTATGGGCGCCGATCCAAGAGATGGACGGAAGGTATCTGCGTGTTATATTATTAGCAGATCGAAACACCGTTCATAATGCTTTCTTTGACAGGAGGTTTAAATTATGAAAATAAAGTATTTCCAGGACACGGATACGCTCTATATAGAGTTTCGAGAAGGAGAAAGTGTGGAGACACGCGACTTGGATGAAAACACTCTGCTTGATATGGACAAAGACGGAAATATCTGTGCCATCACTGTCGAGCACGCCAGAGAGCGGACTGATATTCCGCGTTTCTCCTTTGAGCAGGTTGCCGGTTGAAAGATTAATATGTATTAAGGCAAATACAGGGGAGCAGGCGGCTTTTTAGATACAATCCCCAGGATAAAAATGATTCTTACAGACAAGCAGATTCTTGAAGAGATAAAAAGAGGAACTATTGTCATTGAACCATTCAATAGGAAATTCCTCGGCTCAAATTCTTACGATGTCCATCTTGCCGGCGAGCTGGCCATCTACAAGGACGATATACTCGACGCGAGGAAGCACAACCAGCTCGAGCATTTCAGGATCCACGATCATGAAGGTTTCCTTCTCCTTCCGGGCAGGCTATATTTGGGAGTGACACAGGAGTATACTGAGACGCATTCCTTTGTTCCGTTTCTGGAAGGGAAGTCGAGCATCGGCAGACTCGGTATCGACATCCACGCGACAGCCGGCAAGGGGGACATCGGTTACTGCAACACGTGGACGCTGGAGATCAGCGTGAAACAACCGGTCAGGATTTATCCGGGAATGCCGATAGGACAGCTGATCTATTTTGAGATCAGCGGCGAGGTCCTCGTCCCCTACAACAAGAAAAAAACCGCGAAATATAACAGAAGGACCAAGCGCCCGGTCGAATCTATGATGTGGAAAAACTTCGACTCAAGAATCCTCGGTTCGAAATGAGCTTTGCGAAACTCTCCGCGTCGATTGAGAAACACAATAGTAACCTATGCATCGGACTTGATCCGGCCGTCGAAAAGATTCCCGAGTTTCTCTTCGAGTATGATGATGCGGTCCTGGAGTTCAACACCAGGATAATCGAGGCGACGCAGGATGTGGCGTGTGCCTACAAACTGAACACCGCTTTCTACGAAGCGCTCGGTGAGAAGGGGTGGTCGACGTTCGGTGAAACGATCGCCAGAATACCGGATGACATTTACATAATCGCGGACTGCAAGCGAAGCGATGTTGGCAACAGTGCGAAGCAATACGCGCAAACATTCTTCGGCTATTTCGGTGCGGATGCTGCCACCGTGAATCCGTACATGGGGTATGATTCACTGGAGCCGTTTCTGAGCTACAAAGGGAAGGACATATTTGCACTCGCGGTGACTTCAAACCGTGGTGCCCAGGATTTCCAACTTCTCGAGTTCAACGGAAGGAAATTCTATGAGATGGTTCTCGAGAGACTCTCCGAATGGAACACGAAGGGCAATGTCGGTGCGGTCGTGGGTGCAACACAGGGAAATCACCTCGCGCGCATAAGAAAGAGCTATCCCCAGATTGCACTCCTTGTCCCAGGCATCGGAACGCAGGGCGGTTCGGTCGAAGAAGTCGCGGCGGCCGTCGAGAGCGAAGGTGCACCGGTAGTTGTGAATGTGAGCCGGGATATTATATTTTCGGGAGACGATGAGAAATTTGCAGCCAAAGTCAGGGAAAAAGCGTTTTACTATAACGCGCTGTTGAAAAGGTGATGAAGTATTTCGTAAGACACGCACTCGAATGGCTGACGTTCCTCGCACTGACGGTGCTCTTCTTCTCATTGCCGGTGGTTATCGAGAGGCACGGCAGTGTGAAGGATATCAGACCGAGACAGGCATCCGTCGATTCGACGACCGCGCAGATAGCCGCTGGGTTTTTCTTCGAATTTGATATCGGATCGGTGAAGAGCGAAGTTGCGGGTGATTCTATTTCACTGAAAATGATAACTAGAACCGACACATCCCGGAAACTCGTAGATCTGTATGTCAACGGAGAAAAGCAGGACATGGTGGTGATTTCTGATTCAATGCCGGTTCTATTCCCACGCGTTTATCTTAAGACGGGGCCAAACGAGATTGTGGCGATACTCCGTGACTTGAACGGAATGCCACTGGCGACGAGGAAGATTAGGATCTTTTCACAAAGCAAGATGTAACATGTCTCAAGAACTTTCTGAGTTCCAGCTCAGGGAGCTGTTTAGGAATCGGAAATTCGATTCTGAGTTGAGGGCTGTCTCAGGGAAGAAGGTTGAGATTCTTCATACTGGGGAAGTGAATTCGGATACAGGCCCCGATTTCAGACACAGTCTTATCAGGGTGAACGGCATAACCATGCGTGGGGATATCGAGCTGCACAGGATGAGCTCCGACTGGTATTCACATAACCATCACAGGGACCGAAACTACAATTCGGTCGTGCTGCACGTCGTGATCGAGTGCGACGACGGACGAGGCTGTGTCACGGAGACGGGAAGGAAGATTGAGACTCTTGAACTGTCGAAGTTTCTATCCCCTGATGCCGCTGGTTTTCTGGCAAGCTTCGAGATTGGCGAGCGGATTGGTCCGCTTCGATGTGCTGGTGACAACTACAAGGTTCCCTTCGAAACGAAGACAGAATACCTCAGGCATATGGGCGAGAAGCGCTTCTTGCATAAAGTCAACAAACTCGAGGAGAGACTGAAGGACATCATAGACGAGAACCGGCCCGTTGTCTTCGAAGCGAAGCAGACTTACTTCAGGGACCTTGCCGATCTGCAGATCGAGCACAGGAAATACAGCGAATTGGAGATGCAGACTGAGAGTTACTGGAGCCAGCTCCTTTATGAAGGGATCATGGAAGGGCTGGGATACAGCAAGAACACCGTGGCATTCAGGAAACTGGCCAGGAACGCATCTCTGGATTTTCTAAGGGAACATTCGGCGGGTGACGAATTGACCACGGAAGCGATACTCTTCGGGGCTGCCAATTTGATCCCTCGTGAGATGGAAGGATTCGATCAGGAATCTGTGGAGTATTGTAAGAAACTTGACGCCGCTTGGCAGGGCGTGAGAAAGAAATACAAGCATGAGTACGTTGACAAATCAGAGTGGCTTTTCTTCAAGCTGCGTCCGCAGAACTTCCCAACAATCCGGATCGCAGGTGCCGGACATCTTCTCGTCGATTGCATCATGAAGAATTCGACCGGTGAGCTCTTGAGTAAGTCTTGCGACGATGACGACCGTGCTTTCATGGAGACATGGAGGAAAGTCCTGATCATCTCGTCGCGCGACTACTGGAATCGGCATTTTCTCTTCGGGACACCCGCAGCGACTGAAGTGAGGATGTTGGTAGGTTCCGGACGGGCGGAGGAAATCATAATAAACGTCATCCTGCCGATGACTTATTTGCGAGGAAGGATCTTTCACGATTCACAGCAACTCGGGCAGGCAACAAGGATATACGGCGGTCACCCTCCGATTGCAGACAACATGATTACTCTAACGGTGAAAGAGTCGCTTTTTGGAGGAGACAATGTGCTAGCGACCGTGGCAACCCAGCAAGGAGCTCTGCACCTCTATCGCACTCTCTGTTCAGAGAAGCGATGTGAAAGATGCAGAATCGGTAAGGCCATCTACGGCAAGACCGCTGCATAGAGAGCATGTCAGAAATTTGATTCAACAATGTCGTTCTGCCGCAGTTGCAGCGGCAGAACAAAACCTATTCTGAAGGATGTTAGCCTAGCATCTCTTCATGGCCTGAGCAGTCATGCCTTTTGGGCGGGGTGTGGTCCCTACTTCTTGTCGAGTTCCTGTAGGAGCCCCGTGGCTACGGTTTTCAGAGAATCATCATCCTGGTCGCGTACAGGAATGGATGGAATCAGCGACAGTTCTCCTCTGGCCTTATCTTTCTCGCCGTCCCGCATGTATGCTTTCGCGAGATCCAGGCGGAACATCACGAAATCCGGGTCGAGTGAGACAGCCTTCTGGTAGAATTTGATCGCATCGTCCAGATTTCCCCACGCAAGTCCCAGTGGCCAGCGGAACATCACAGGTTTCTCTGCCAGCTTTGCGTGAGTCCTGCCGAGGACATAGTAGGCAATGGCGTTGTTCGGGTCGAGCGCGATTGCGCTTTCACAGTCGTTTCTGACCTGCTTGACTATAGGTCCGACACTGAAGACCCCCTTAAAAAGAGCGATTTTCCCTCCGGCTACTGCCCGATACGTGTAAGCCATTGAAGATTTGGGATCGGCGGCGACGGCACTATCCGCGTAGTCATATGCTGTGTGGTACGCCTTAAGCTGCGCATCCTTCTGCGCATCGGTTACCACGGGCATGTGATCCGCAATATGCGTTTCGACGCGGCAGAGCCTCCAGAGTATCTCAGAATTGCGGGGGAATTCTTTATTGGCTTTGATGAGTATTTCGAATGCCCCTTTGTTGTCGAACTTGTTGAAGAGTTCATCGCTCAGCTTGAGCGTTTCCTGAAGGGTCTGTGAGGGGAGCGCGGCCATTGACAGCACCGCGAAAGTCAGTGCGAGCAATTTCATTCGGGCCTCCGTACTTTCGTTTGCGGATCAGTCGCCGAGCTGAAGCCGTCGGATTTCGTCGCGGAGCTTAGCAGCCCGCTCGTAGTCTTCCCGGCCTATCGCGTCGGTCAGTTCCTTTTGAAGCTGTTCCATCTTGGATTCTTTTGTGTAAGCTGGCGAGCGGTCCCGGTTCTTCTTCGTCCTCTCGCCTTTCGACTCGACATCTTCGTCGCCCTCCTCGGTCTCAGGGACGGTAGCAGCCTCCTCCATGACCGATTCCGCAACATAGATGGGTGCGCCGAACCTTATCGCGATCGCAATAGCATCGCTTGGCCGCGCATCTATTTCGTGTGTAACTGAACTGCCTTCCACATTAAGGCGGGCGTAAAATGTCCCGTCCCGTAACTCGCTTATCAGTACGTCGGAAAGTGTGTTGCCGAGCGAATCCAGGACATTCCTTACAAGATCGTGCGTAAGTGGTCTCGGAGGTTTGATCCCCTCCAGTTCGAGTGCGATTGCTTGTGCTTCAAATTGTCCGATGATTATAGGAAGCCTTCTGTCTCCTTCTGTTTCCTTAAGTATCAAAGCGTATGCACCTGGGCTCGATGGACTCGGCGAAAGCCCGAGTATGTCTACCATCACTTTATCCAAATATAGTTCTCCTCATGCATCGTCAATTTGCGGAATCGCTCAGTCTTTTCCAAGCGCCTTTTTGAGCTCCGCTGTCAGTTCGGGGACTATCTCGAACGCGTCTCCGATGATGCCGTAGTCGGCGACCTGAAAAATCGGTGCCTCCTTGTCTTTGTTTATTGCGACAATATATTTGGAAGACGACATGCCTGCAAGATGTTGAATTGCTCCGGAGATTGCAACCGCGACATAAAGCGATGGTGAAACAGTTTTTCCTGTCTGTCCCACCTGGTCCTCGTGAGGTCTCCATCCAGCGTCGACAACCGCCCTTGAAGCGCCGACTGCAGCGCCAAGAACATCCGCCAGACTTTCAATTATATCGAAATGCTCCGGGCCTCCTAATCCTCTGCCGCCCGAGACGATTATGTTCGCCTCCGTCAGATCGGGTCTTCCGGCCTCTGCCGTTGAGACAGAAGTGACATGCGACGAGAAATCGGAGTCCTGCAAATCGACAGACAACTTTTCTATCGATGCAGGAGCGCCGTTTGCCGCGCCGGGACTGAAAACGTTTGGTCGCAGCGTGAAAACCTTTTTGACCGAATTGATTTTCATGTCAATAATCGCCTTCCCAGCGTAAACGGGACGGGCAGCAAGTATCGAGCCGCCATCGGCCCTGAGAGCTATGCAGTCGGCGGCGAGTCCTGCCTTGAGCTTCACCGCAACTCTCGGTGCGAGATCTTTTCCCATGGCGCTTGCGGGTAGGATGACAACGTCGGCGGAGAGCGCCTCTGCGGCGATCGCGATTATCTTCGCGTAAGCCGTGGCGGAGTAGAGAGCGAGTCGCTCATCCTCAACAGCATAGACCTTCTGTACTCCGTAACCGCCCAGCTCCGGGGCGATCGTTCCGACCTTTTTCCCTATGACTAGCCCGACGGACTCGCCTCCAAGTTCTGCGGCGATACGTGAAGCGGCGTGGACAGCCTCAAAGGCGACCTTTTTGAACTTGCCACCGCCAGTTTGAGAGTCGTGGACAGATTCCGCAAATGCAATAATCTTCATCTTAGCACCTCTGGTTTAAATGATTTTTGCTTCTTCGTGCAGGAGTCTGACCAGTTCGGGCACTGCGCTCTTGTCGGTGCCCAGGATCTTTCCGGCCTGTTTCGCTGCGGGTTTCCTCATCTCTGTGACTTCGATGAGCGACTCAGTCTGTGAAGGCGACACCTCCTGGATCGGTTTCGACTTCGCGGCAGTTATTCCTTTCAACGATGGATATCGCGGTTCGTTCAGTCCTTTCTGTGCCGTGATGACACAGGGGAGCGTGAGCTCTACAGTTTCCCTCCCCCCCTCGATTTCTCTTTCGCAAACAACCTTCTTCGCGCTCTCATCGACATCGAGTTTTACCACGACAGAGGCCGACGGCAGCCCGAGCATCTCCGCGACCATCGTTCCAACTGCTGCATCATCGTAGTCTATCGACTGCTTCCCGAAGAAAACGATGTCCGCTCCAGTGTCCTTGAGAGCAGCTGCTATCATGGATGCGATGGAATATGAATCGCCGGTATTGTCTGTCTTTATGTGAATTCCTTTGTCGCCTCCCATTGCGAGAGCCTTTCTGATCGTCTCTTTGTGCGAGTCCCCGCCTGCGGAGACGTAAGTGACTTCACCGCCGTTCTTGTCTTTCAGCCGCAGCGCGGCTTCTACTGCGAATTCATCATACGGATTGAGAATCAAATTGATCTCGGAGCGGTCAATGGTTTTGCCATCTTGACCCACTTTTACTTTTGTTTCTGTATCCGGGACCTGGTTGACACAAACGAAGAGTTTCATTTGTTACCTCTCTCAGGATTTGTGGTAAGTGCAAAAATTTATGGTTGCAGTTGAAGAACTTCAAGTGAGTAATAGGAAAATGTGAGGCCGCCTTCCTTTCATGGACGGCCTTACATCCGGACGCGGGGTTTTGTTTATTTCTTCGTAGCGGGCCCCTGGTAAACCAACCGGAGTCCCCAATCTTCACTGCTGGGAAGATTCGGCAGCATGATAATGCCGATCTTGTTGGCGACAACAGTCCCGTCTCCAACGTCCTGCCAGGTCCCGTCCCGTGGGTTGAACCACTGTGCACGGTACACGCTGTTCAGTTTCGCGCCGCGTATCTGGGACTGCGGACATTCGCGTTCAAAATAGGCGAGGAAAATTTCCTTGTCCGATGTGCGCGCGCAGTATGCCCATCCTTGGTAGCCAAGTATCGCATGCGTTTTGTTCGGAGAGACAAGGTCCGCAAGCGGCACGAGGTCCTGGTAACGCTTTCCGATGGAGAATGCAAAGGTCCGCAAGTATTGCATCTGCGCGCCTGAGCGCCACTCGAAGGCATCCCACATAAGTGTAGGTGCGCTTGGTTCGATATCGGCGCCCCAGATTCCTTCAGCTCCGTAAACGTGTCCGGCAAGTCCGCCGGACAGAAAACTCCCATAGATGCCCGACCGTACGAAGGCGTTATCGAGCTTTGTACCGCCCGGCGCACCGAGTCTGTAATTTGCCGCACCAGGTCCACGGTCGTCACGGTAACCTGCATAGTAGGGTTCGCCGTTGAGGGCAGGCTTTGGGTCCTTCAGGTTATAGATTTCTGTGAGGTACCAATAGTTGTTATGCTCGCGCATGTTGCCTATCTGGTGAAGTGTGACCCAGGAACTGTCGCCCCAGTTCTCAAGCGTTGACGGATTTGCATTAGCGGAGAGTAGAGTGCCAAACGGCGGAGGGCCGAATTTCCTGAAGACCTCGTGAATCGCCGCCGTGTAGTCTGCCGGACTGACAGTCTCGTCGATTATGTCGAGATGGATAGGGCTGAGGACGTCGTTGTTGGCCTGGTAGCGCGCCCAGATGTACTCGATGAACCGCGCGTAAGAATCCGGCCAGCCATAATACTTGTACCAGCATAGTCCGGCGTCGCGCCGTGAGACTTCGATGAATGGGACAAAGCCGTTGGCGTTGAGATAGTCTATCTTGCGATCAAGATACTTGAAGTACTCAGGGTTTATGCTGTCAACGTTTGGGAACACCATCTCGTATCCCGGAACTTTGCCGGGGAAGAAAAACGGCCGTCCGCCTTTGTTGTCCATGTTTTTGGCGCTGCCGGTCCCATACTCGAGCCAGGCTGAACGGACGGTTGTGTGTGCAGAATCGTCCATGACAAGGTGCCAGGGCCTTCCGTCTGTCATCCAGTTTGGAAACGCGGCGATGACGTTCACCCAGTTGTATCCCTGAGCCTTTCGGAATCGAACATAATCCTTGAAACCCGCCGTCGGTCCGATCGGGCGCACACTGTCGTCATCGTACCATCGGAAGCGGTTTGTACCGAGCGAGTACCAGGTATCACCGATGGCCAGGAAAGGTGTACCATCGGCATACTCGAGCGCGTGTTCGTTGGCTGTCGCGCGCAGAAAGCCGTGGCGCAGCGGATTCTCTTTTAACTCCTCTTCGGTCCAGGCGATTGCCGTGAAGGAGCCTGTCTTGCCGTCCAATCCCGGATCGTTCGGAGCTGAGCCGCTCTTCCAGCTCCACTCGCCCGGAGTGGTCGCAACAAGCCGCACGCGGAATGTCTGTTCGCCATCCCAGAACCCGTACACACGTTTGTGGAAATTGGGCCCGGTGAGATCAACCCACAAAACAACTTCCCTGTATGCATTGTTGTAGTGGTTGGAAGCGGTGAATGTGATCTCCTGCTTCTCCCAAACGTGCACAGGCTTCGTCATTGCATTGACGGGGCAGATTGCGAGGATCAGAAGAACAAAAGAGAAATAGATCTTGAAAAGGAAATGCAACGTCGAGGTAGGCGGGCCAGAGTGAGGCCGGATCTTCTCATCGTCCACACCTGCGAATCTTTCAGGTTCCCTCTGTCGTAGGCCCCTTCCTGGTAAGCTGAACCATGACCGCGAAGTCTTCGACGACCATCTCAAGAGTTCCATTGGCACGACTCCTTCCTATTGAGGTTGAGTGAATGACAGAATAACATCCGTATTCGTGAGAAGGCAATTCCCTTCTATCTGAGGCCGTATTTCCTGATGTGCATATACAAGAGGTAGGCCATTCCCCCCATCTGAACAGATCCGAGAATTGACCGCCATACTTGATATTTCTCCTGGTCTTTCAGTTCAAGCCTCCAGGGGCTCAGCAAGTCGGGTTTTGATTGGAGCATCCAGGACCTCGATTGAAAGGGAGACTCCGCAGGTTCTGATAGAACGCTGGGAGATTGTCCGAGAAGAAGTTCAAGCGAAGGTGGGGCCGGACGACCAGGTTTTGGCTCGATCATCCATGACTTGAATTGGGCTGGGGCTTCGTTCCAATTGAGATCGAAGTCTGAGGAATCACCGTGGAGAGGCGCAAGAGTCAAACGGAGCAGCGCGTCGTACATTGAGACGGCAGAGTTTGCACCAGGAATCCCGGCTGAACTCGTCGATGTGTCTTGAGCAGGAAGGCTATTCTGTTCCTGCGCGACCACCGATACGGTCAATGCAAAAGAGAAGATACCTATTGTGAAGAGTTTCAGCATTGCAAAATCCAATCCTGTGTCGGATTATTGTCCGGCGCTGTGAGAAATGTTAATCCCCTGTGCCGAGAAAATCAAGTTTCGCAATTCATTGTGTTCGTTGATCTGGAGTGAGCCGTTCGGTAAATTCTTCACAATGTGCAAGGACGACAACTGGAAATCCCGCGAACATTTCGAAGGGAGCCTTAAAAAGTCTCTCCGGGTCGACACTCGCTATTCAGTCCTCGAGTTCAAGTCCGCAAATAACTACTTCTACGTTTTCACAGACTCCATTTCGAATGCGATTCATATTTCAGAAACATATCAGAATGGTTCATTTGACTTTCGAATCAAGGTGGTGCTTCTTCCTGACAGGACCGTCGGTGACTATTCGAAGGGCATTTGTCATGTTGGTGTTGCGCCTGTAAGAAGATCCGCGGGCTCGACGAACGAGCAGATTACACAAATCCTCTACGGCGAAACCTTCGACACCCTTCAAGTCGAGGCACACTGGGTAAGAGTCAGACTCCATGCCGACGGTTATATAGGATGGGTCTCGTCGGACCAGGTTACGCTTTTCGATGACGAGAGATTCTACAACTTTCAGCTTCTTCCTAAAGTTTACTCCGCGGATCATATTGTCGGGATCCACGAAGAACCGGCACGGACCTCACCCGTAATTCGGGAGACAGTATATGGGGTGCCTCTGAGTGTGACAGGACGACATGGGAGTTTCCTGAAAATCATTTTGCCTGATGGCGCCACAGGCTGGGTGGAGAAGTCTATGGTCAGGAGATCAATTCGTGTGAAAAATCTCTCGGTGCGCAAGCTCCTGGAGACAGCTCGCAGCTTCATGGGAATTCCATATGTGTGGGGAGGAAGAAGTTCAAAGGGTTTTGACTGTTCCGGATTTGTCCAGACAATCTACAGGCTCAATGGTATCGAGATCCCGCGCGATTCCGATATGCAGTTTTCAGCAGGATATGAGGTGGGTAGGAATATGAGGGAGCTGAGAGCAGGTGATTTGTTGTTTTTTTCATTAAATGGCGATAAAATAAGTCATGTCGCGATCTACGCAGGCAAGAATAGGGAATTCATTCATGCCTCCGGCTTTGTCCGGATCAACAGTTTTGATCCGGAGAGGAAGAATTTTAGCAGGAAGTTATCGTCAACTTTTGTAGGCGCACGTAGAGTCATCTGACGAAAGTGAGGTGGAGTCGTCTTCAGTTATCATGAATACAGATCTGAACGAGATGGACATGAAAGCGTCAACGGAAAAGTACTACTCCTAAACCAGAACTATGAACCGCTGACTATTTGTAGTTGGAAGAAAGCGGTGATCTTGCTTTATCTTGGGAAAGCTGAACTAATCGAAAGATACGACGGCAGGCTACTGCGCTCTGTCTCAACGTCCCTGCCTATGCCGAGTATTCTCAGACTCTCTGTCTACTACAGAGTTCCACACAAACGCGTGATATTGTCGAGGAGAAATATCCTGCGTCGTGATGGAAACCACTGCCAGTATTGTGGACGTGGGGATCAACCGCTGACCGTCGATCATATCATACCACGGACGCGAGGCGGAGAGGATACGTGGGAAAATCTCGTGTGCGCATGTATGAGGTGCAACAACAGAAAAGGTGACCGGACGCCTGAGGAAGCGGGGATGAGACTCCTTACTATTCCGCGCAGACCCAGCCACGTGGCTTTCATCAGGCACTTCGTCGGAAGAATCGACGAAAAGTGGAAGCCGTACCTTTTTATGAAGTAGAAATATTTCGTAAATTAGGCACACAATGCCTAATAGAAAAATTATCCTGAGTGGGATGCGCCCAACGGGTAAGCTGCATCTCGGTCACTGGGCAGGTGCGCTCGAAAACTGGGTCGCTCTCCAGAACGACGGCGGTTATATCAACTACCACTTGATCGCCGATTACCATGCCATTACCACTGACCTCGATACGTCTCACATTCACGAGTACTCTCTGGAAATGGTTCTCGACTGGCTCGCGGCGGGAATCGATCCGGAACACAGCCCAATATTCAGGCAGTCGCAAATAAAGGAGCACACCGAGCTCCATCTTGTCTTCTCAATGCTGATAACCACGGCGCGCCTCGAAAGAAACCCGACTTTGAAAGAGCAGGTGCGTGACCTCGATCTTGGCCCAATCAGCTACGGCTATCTCGGCTATCCTGTTCTGCAGGCAGCGGATATTCTCCTATATAAAGGAGAAGTCGTCCCTGTTGGCGAAGACCAGCTTTCGCATGTCGAGATCACTCGTGAGATCGCACGGGACTTCAATCGTCAGTACGGTCAGGTCTTTCCCGAGCCTGAGGCGAAATTGACGAAGTTCGCGAGACTCCCCGGCCTTGACGGAAAGAAAATGAGCAAGTCGCTGAACAACGCGATCCTCCTTTCGGATTCTCCGGAAGACGTGAAGAAGAAAATGAAAAAGGCGGTCACCGACCCGCAGAAGATTAGAAAGGGCGATCCCGGCAGACCGGATATTTGCCTCGTCTTTACGTATCACAAGAAATTCAATACCGCTGAGGAGGATGAAATCAGACGAGGTTGTGAAAGCGGCGAGCTTGGCTGTGTCGACTGCAAGATGAGAGTGGCCGAGAGGATAAACACATTCCTCGATCCTTTCAGGGAACGGCGCAAGAGATATGAGAACAACCCGGAGCAATTGGAGAAGATTCTTGCGGACGGCGAAGAACGCGTGCGTTCGGTTGCCCGACAGACGATGAGTGATGTCCATAAAGCGATGAACATGGGATGACGTACAGAGTAAAACTGAATGATTTTGAGGGCCCGCTGGACCTTCTGCTCTTTTTCATCAAACGAGACCAGCTTGATATTTACGACATCCCCATAGCCAGGATCACTCGAGAATTCCTGGATTATGTCCATTATATCCGGATGCTGGATCTCGAAATTGCCGGTGAGTTCATCGTGATGGCGGCAACTCTCATGCAGATAAAGGTCAGAATGCTTCTTCCCCATGAAGAGGGGATAGAGGACCTGATCGAAGACGATCCCCGGAGGGAGCTCGCCGACCGGCTTGCTGAGTACGCGCGATTCAAGGAAGCGTCGAGGAACTTCGGACATCTGGAGGAAGAAGGGGGGAAGCTATTTTACCGCACCTATTTCAAACAGGACGAGCGGCAATTCGTTTCGCCTGAAGATGACGAAGTGAAGGCCGTCACGCTGATCGATCTGATAACTGCCTTCAAGCGGGCGATGGATAAGCTTGAGACAACACCGTACCATAATATCCAGAGGCTGAACGTGACTATCGAAGAGCAGATCGATTTCCTCGTGGCAGCAGTCGAAGACAAACCGACTCTTCATTTCCTTGAAATAGCGGCAGTCATGCACGAGCGGATCAGGCTCGTCGTGACGTTCATAGCGCTGCTTGAGTTGATAAAGAGAAACATCCTTCGCGTGCAGACGAGAGGCGAATTCAACGATTTCATAATTACAAAATATGAAGGTTTAGAGGAAGAGAATGTCGGAGCAGGACCAGAACTCTCCTGAACATATACAAGATTCCGAGGAGAGAAATATCTCCGAAGAGAACCACGGCGAACAGAAGCTTCCTGAAAGCGGCGAACTGAATTCAGGTGAGGCAACTTCTTCTCCGGCAGAATCAGCACGCGGAGAGACTCCGGGTGAGCTGTTCTCCGCCGCTTTGAATGAAGGACAACCCGCGGTCGCGAAGGAAGAAGAAGCGGTCTTGCCAGGCAATGATGTGCAGCCGGAAGAAGACGTGACTGGAAGTGTGGGGGGTAATATTATTCAGGAAGAAATACCCCCTGTCGTCGATGATGGTGAGCATGCGGCAGCCGAACAAGCGGGAGAGCCTGTGCATTCTCACGAGATCACTTCCGCCAGTGAGGAAGATAAACATGGGGCGACTGCTGAAGTGTCAGAGGAAGTCTCTCCTGGCATGCTGGATGAAGCCGAGCTTGCAACTGGTGAGGCAAAGGGAACATCTCTCGCAGACGAGAGTTCGCTCGTGAATGATGACGTGATTAATAATGGGCGCGTCGAGGAAACTATGGCAGAGCCGGAGAGCGCGGAGTCTCCGCTCGACGGGCTGGCAGAGATTGTCGCAGGTGAAGAGGATGCCGCAGCTGAAGAGGCGGGGTTCAGGGAAGAGGTCGTCGATGAATTAGCCCATATCATAGAGGCGATTGTTTTCGCGTCTGATGAGCCGCTTCCGGCCGCGACAATCAAGTCGGTTCTCGATGCCGCACATACGTTCGGAAGAGTGAATCCCGACATGATAACGGCTCGCATTGGTGCGCTCAACGCGAAATATGAGGCTGACGGCAGCGGATTTCACATATTGGAGATAGCTAACGGTTACCAGTTCGCGACTCGAAAGGAAATGGCACAATGGGTATCGAACCTCTTCAAAGAGAGAGCAAAACGAAGGTTGTCCAATTCGGCTCTGGAAACCCTTGCCATCATCGCGTACAAGCAGCCTATCACCAAACCAGAGGTTGAATCCATTCGCGGAGTAAATGTCGACTACATCCTCCACAGTCTTCTTGAGAAGGAAATTGTTACTGTGGTCGGACGCGCGGATAGCGTCGGTCGGCCCCTCCTGTACGGGACGACGCAGAAATTTCTCAAGATCTTTGCGCTGAAGAGCCTCGAAGACCTCCCGAAACTGCGAGAGATTGATGAGATCATAAGAGAGATCAAGAGCAAGGGCGCCGAAGAATCCATTCAGCTCGAGATTACTGCGCTCGGCGACTCGTCGGCAACGGAACCAACGACGGAACCGGATGTCAAACCTGAAGTGTCGTCGGGAAATGGAACTGAGTAAGAACATGGAGAGCCAGGGCCTCGTCAGAATCAACAAGTATCTTTCATCGTCAGGCGTTGCGTCCAGACGCAAGGCCGATGAGATGATCGCCGCCGGGAGGGTGAAGGTGAACGGCCGAATCGTCAGGGAACTTGGGACCAAGATCAGGCCAGGGAAGGACAAGGTCGAGGTCGACGGCCGTGGAGTCAGGACCGAAGCCCGGCTCGTGTATATCCTCCTCAACAAGCCGAAGGATGTCGTTACTACTTCACGTGATGAGAAGGGAAGACGGAGCGTTCTGGATGTCGTCAAAGTGCGCGAGCGTGTCTATCCCGTAGGCCGATTGGACAGAAACACCACCGGCGTACTTCTCCTTACAAACGACGGCGAACTTGCCAACCGGCTGATGCATCCAAGACATCACGTGTCCAAGGTCTACAAGGCGACGATTGACCGCCCGATAAGGGAACGCGAGCTTGCCAGGCTTAAGAAGGGAGTCATGATCGATACTTCGGTAACTGTGCCGGACGATATTTACATCCTGCCGGAGAGCGGAGGGCTTGAAGTCGGCATAGCGGTTCATGAGGGAAAGCACCATCTTGTCAAACGCATCTTCGAATCGGTCGACATACGCGTTACCCAACTCGACAGATATTCATACGCCGGCCTGAATCACCACGGACTCCAGCGCGGTGGATGGCGCAATCTTACCAAGAAAGAGGTCTCGGGTCTGAGGAAGCTCGTCGAACTCCCGGAGGCCTGATGAGGTTCGGGATGGTCTCGGGCTGTCTCGCGATGGCAGAAAAAAATGTCCCAGTGTCTCCGATGTTTGTGCGTGATTTCTCCTTCTCACGAGATCGCTTTCAGAAAACTCTCCTCGTAGCAAGCGGGGTTCGCTGTACTTCGTCCCGAGAATGAAAGACATCAACTGGTTCCGTTCGATCTGCGCGGATAACGGGCTGGTTTTAAGCGACCTGCAAGCCTCTCAATTCGAAAGGTACCGCGACCTTCTTATTTCTTCCAACAGACAGTTGAATCTCATTTCCAGAAAAGATGAAGAGAATTTCTATCCGAACCACGCGCTGAATTCGGTTTCTTTCCTTTTCAGGAGAAGACTGAAACCTGATGCCCTGCTTCTTGACCTCGGCACTGGAGGAGGACTCCCTGGCATTCCTATTCATATCATTTATGGTGAGATCAGCATCGCATTCGTCGATTCGATAGCCAAGAAAACGGCGGCGCTTTCAGCAATTATCGGTGAGATGGGACTCGAAAAGAGTCAAGTTATTAACGCCAGGGCTGAGGAACTCGCAAAGAAGTGTGAATTTCAGGGGCGTTTTGATTATGTTGTTAGTCGTGCGGCTGGAAAGCTGGATGAAGTTGCGAAATGGTCGCACGGATTCTTGAGAAGGTACGAAGCCGCCGCGGGGGAGACAATCCCGGTCGGGACATTAGTGGTTCTGAAAGGCGGCGAGTTTCAAGAAGAACTCAGGCATACAAGTAGACTCAAATTCATCGATTCTGTCGTCGTGAGTGACACCACCTTCCAGGGCATGGATGAAATCTATAACAAAGAAAAGAAATTGGTTCTGATAACATATAAAGAAGCACATCAACGAGGTCATTGACAGGTTAGGAGAACAATTTGAACGAGCACGAGGATCATCTCTCCGAGAGGGATTCATTTGAGCAGGAGCAGAATGAGCTGACGAGACGCCGGCTCGCTGAGCTCGAAGAGTTGAAGAAGCAGAACGTAAATCCGTACCCGTACAGTTTCGGCACAGACAGCTATTCATCGGACATATTGCAGTCGTTCAGGGACGATGCCCCTCCCGTGGAGGTCTCCGTTGCGGGGAGGATCATATCGCTGCGGAGGATGGGCAAGGCATCCTTCTGCCATATCCGTGACTCGAAAGGCAAGATACAAATCTATCTTAAGCGCGACGACATCGGGAGCGCATACGATCAATTCAAGCTGATGGATATCGGCGACATAGTCGGTATCAAAGGCGTGGTCTTCCGCACAAAGACCGGCGAAGTCTCGGTACATGCGAAGAATCTGGAACTCCTTTCGAAATCCGTGCGCCCGCTCCCGGTGGTAAAGGAGAGAGTTGACGAGCAGGGAAACAGGACTGTCTATGATCCGTTCTCTGACAAGGAGTTGAGGTATCGACAGCGATATGTCGATCTCGTCG
The DNA here is from genome assembly GCA_964603995.1 of uncultured Bacteroidota bacterium. GTDB lineage: Bacteria > Bacteroidota > Ignavibacteria > Kryptoniales > JAKASW01 > JAKASW01. Next base: position 39,401 of record CAZRXH010000003.1, read on the forward strand.
TTAATCCCGACGTACGTGAAGTATTCGTGAAGAGAGCGAAGATAGTCAGCTCGGTCAGGAAATTCCTGGACGACAAAGGCTACCTCGAGGTCGAGACTCCTGTCCTTCAGCCGATTTACGGCGGCGCAGCAGCGAGACCGTTCATCACACACCACAACGCGCTCGACTTCGACTTCTACCTTCGGATCTCGGATGAGCTCTACCTGAAGAGACTCATTGTCGGCGGTTTCGAAGGAGTCTATGAGATCGGGAAGGATTTCCGCAACGAAGGGATGGACAAGGCCCATAACCCTGAGTTCACCATGCTCGAGCTGTATGTAGCTTACAAGGATTACAACTGGATGATGGAGCTTGTCGAGAACCTGGTCCATTCGGTAGCGACAGGCGTGACTGGCGGCGCAAAGGTGAAAGTCGGAGAGAATGAGATCGACTTCACGCCTCCGTGGAAAAGGATCACCATGCTCGACTCGATACATGAAGTCACGGGTGAAGACCTGAAGGGGAAACCCGAGAGCGAACTGGCAGCGATCGCAAAGAAGCACCATGTAGAAGTCGAGCCGTCTATGGGAGCCGGCAAGATCATCGATGCGATTTTCTCCGAGCTGGTCGAGGCGACACTCATACAGCCGACATTCATCACCGACTATCCAGTCGAGATGTCGCCGCTCGCAAAGCGTCATCGTTCCAAGCCCGGCCTTGTGGAAAGGTTTGAACTAATGTGCAACGGCCACGAGCTCGCAAACGCATTCAGTGAGCTTAACGATCCGCTGGACCAGCGCTCCCGCTTTGAAGAGCAGGCACGTCTGAAGGCACGCGGCGACGAGGAAGCAATGGTCGTAGATGAGGATTTTCTCCGAGCCTTGGAATACGGTATGCCTCCCACTGCGGGTCTGGGAATCGGGATCGACCGCCTGACTATGGTACTTACCAACCGGGATTCTATCCGCGACGTGATATTCTTCCCGCAAATGAAACCCGAAAAATAGCAGAAAGAACAAATCATTTGAAAACCGTTAACCTTGTACTTGGCATTCACAATCATCAGCCGATCGGCAACTTCGATCATGTGCTGGAAGAAGCTTACAGGAAATCCTACAAACCGTTTCTCGACGTCCTGGCCAGATTCCCCAAAATAAAGGTTTCACAGCATTACACCGGGTTCCTCCTCGAGTGGCTGAAGAAGAACCACCCGGAGATTTTCACCCGGCTTAAGTCGCTTGTCAAGTCCGGACAGATCCAGATTATGACGGGCGGTTTCTACGAACCTATCCTTGCCATCATTCCGGACAAGGACAAAGTCGGACAGATCCGCAAGCTCAATGACTACGTGAAGAAGAATTTCGACGCGACACCGACTGGTATGTGGCTTGCCGAGCGCGTATGGGAACAGCATATCGTCAGGCCCATTGCAGAGTGCGGGGTGCGCTGGGTTGCCATCGACGACACTCACTTCAAATATGTCGGACTCAAAGACGAGAACCTGCTCGGATACTACGTGACCGAGGAGCAGGGAAAAATGTTGAACGTCTTCCCGATCAGTAAGACGATGAGGTACACTATCCCGTTCCAGCCTGTAGAGAAAACGATCGAATACCTCCGTTCCGTCGCGAGCGAGGACGGTTCACGGATAGTAGTTTACGCCGACGACGGAGAGAAGTTCGGCGTGTGGCCGCACACGTACAAGCATGTGTACGAGGACGGATGGCTGACCGACTTTCTCAAGGCGCTCGAGGAGAATTCCGACTGGATAAACATCGTCCATTTCTCCGAGGTGCTCGACAAAGTGAAACCGATCGGGAGGGTATATCTTCAGAACGCCTCCTACGCTGAGATGCTCCAGTGGGCGTTGCCGGAAGATCTTTTCAGGAAGTATGAAGAGTTCGAGCACAAGCTCAAGGCGGCTAACCTGTTCGACAATTACGAGGAGTTTGTTCGCGGTGGATACTGGAGAAACTTCCTCGCCAAATATCCTGAAGTAAACAACATTCACAAGAAAATGATCCGGCTATCGGAACGGGCGCATGCGGTCAGGCACAAGAACGCGGGCGTTGACCGGGCGATCGATAAGGTCTGGGCCGCTCAGTGCAACGATCCTTACTGGCATGGAGTGTTCGGAGGTCTTTATCTCCCGAATCTGAGATACCCGGTCTACAAGAGCATGATAGAGGCCGAGACCGCGCTCGACAAGCTCGAACACAAGCCGAAGCTCACGGTGACGCAGGAAGATTTCGACATGGACGGCTCGAAAGAGGTACTCGTCGAAACGAACACGTTCGATGTGTACTTCATGCCCGAGAAGGGCGCTGCGATGTTCGAGCTCGATTACAAACCGGTCCCGTTCAATTTCCTGGACATCCTTAGCAGGCGACCGGAAGGTTACCACGACAAGTTGAAACGTGCGGCGAACGACGGCCCGCCCAGTGGTGAAGCGATCAGTATTCATGACCTTGTCTCGTCGAAGGAAGAGGGACTGGAGAAGCTTCTCAACTATGACTGGTACAGGCGTGCGTCGTTCATCGACCACTTCATCGGAGATACGACTATCGAGGAATTCGCTGCGGCTAAGTACACGGAAATGGGCGATTTTGTCGACCAGCCTTATTCGAGAAAGGTGGTTCACAAAGACAGCAAAGCTGTGATAAGATTCATTCGGGAGGGGACCATCGCGGCTGGTGAACGTATCCCTGTCAGGGTCGCGAAGTCCTTCGAGTTCGGCGAAGGTTCACATTCGATTCTCTGCAATTACAAGATCGAGAATCTGAGTCCAGTGCCGGTCCACGTCGACTTTGGCGTCGAGCTAAACTTCGGTTTGATGGCCGGTGACGCACACGATAGATATTATAAGATCAACGGTTCGAAGCCCGCGGACCCGCGCTTGAGGAGTCTCGGCTCCACCGACAACGTGAAATCGGTTTCCCTTTCAGATGAATGGCAGGGGTTGCAGGTAACCGTTGAGGTCGACAATCCGCTTACCCTCTGGAGGTTTCCGATCGAGACAGTCTCTCTGTCGGAAGCAGGTTTCGAAAGAGTCTACCAAAGCTCCGTTATATTCCTTCATTCGAAATTTGAACTTGAGAAGGAGCACGACCTGGCGCTGAAGCTCACTATTGCCAAATTGAGGTAGAAGACTGCGCAGATGTCCCGGGATTTCTCGCAATCGATTCACATTTATGACACCGATCACGGGTTCCTTGTTGGTCAAAATCGGTTATTCTATATTCATTTGATCGCAGATTTGGCCCATCGTATCACTGTTGCTTTGAACATTAATCCGACGGAAATTGTTGAAGAGGCAGAGTAATTCTCGAAAGGAAAAGAGATGAAGTTGTTTAAGAGCAAGCTATCCACCGCAGCTGCAATTCTGCTGATGGCGATCGGTATTTTGATCGGCACTCAGATACAGAACGTGTTCAGCGGTGACAACATATATGAGCAGATAGAGAAATTCAAAGATGTTCTGAGCCTGGCGGACAAATATTACGTCGACAACGTCGATACTCAGAAACTCGTCGATGCCGCTATCAACGGTCTCCTTGGCCAGCTCGACCCTCATTCAGTCTATATTCCAGCCAAGGAAGTTCGCCAGATATCCGAAGATTTTCGAGGATCATTTGATGGTGTCGGAATAGAATATGACGTGGTGAACGATACCCTTCTGGTTGTCTCACCGATTGCGGGCGGTCCCAGCGAAATGGTAGGGATCCAGGCGGGCGACAAAATAATCGCTATCGATGGCAAGTCTGCGATTGGGATCACTCGCGACGAGGTTCAGAAAAAGCTTCGCGGCCCGAAGGGTACGAAGGTCACCGTCACGGTGGTCCGCGCTGGCGTCGACAAACCGCTCGAGTTTGAAATTACCCGCGACAAGATCCCTCTCTATTCGGTGACGGCAGCGTTCATGGTGAACAAGGAGGTCGGGTATGTCTATGTCAACAGGTTTGCTCAGACGACGGGTAAGGAACTCGAAGAAGCTCTGACGAAGCTTAAGGGAGAGGGGATGAAGGAGCTTGTGCTGGATCTGCGTGACAATCCGGGCGGGCTTCTCGACCAGGCCGTGAGCGTCGCCAGCGAGTTCATACCGCAGGGCAAGACGATAGTCTACACGAAGGGGCGCATTCCGGAAGCGAATGAATACTTCACATCGACTGGCGGGAACTACAACAAGTTGCCTCTCATTGTACTCGTCAACGGCGGCTCTGCGTCCGCAAGCGAAATTGTCAGCGGCGCCTTGCAGGACCTTGACAGAGGCCTGATTGTCGGCGAGACAACCTTCGGCAAGGGTCTCGTGCAGAGACAGTTCAGTCTTGATGATGGCTCGGCGGTCAGGATCACAATCGCACGATACTACACTCCGAGTGGTCGTTTGATACAGCGTCCGTACGGGAAGAACCGGACGCAGTATTTCATGGCACCGGAGGAGATCGATAGCAGCGAGAAATCCGGCGCGAATCTTCAGCACACTCTTGAGAGCGATTCGGGGAAGCCTGTCTTCGAAACTGCGGACGGGAGGAAGGTCTATGGTGGCGGAGGAATAACTCCTGATTACGTTGTCAAGATGGGCAAAGTCCCCAGTTTTGTTTATCAGTTTCAGGTGAAGAGAATTTTCCTTGAATACGTCGACAATCATATCAGCCAGCATCAGGACCAGTTGCGGAAAGAGTATGGAAACTCGGAAAAATTCAACGAAGAGTTCCAGGTCACTGGCAAGATGCTTGATGATATGTATTCCCGAGCGGAAAAGGCGGGCGTGAAGATCACCAAAGACGAGTACGAGAAAAATACCAAGTATGTCGCTATGCTCCTTAAGGCGCAGATCGCCCGCAATATATGGGGAAACGACGGCTGGTACAGAGTGGTCCTGAATCTTGACAACCAATTCCAGAAGGCCTTGACCCTTTTTCCGGAAGCCAAGCAAATAGCCGGACTCGAGTAGCAGATCCTATGTGAAGATTGAGCTGTCAGGAGTGCTCTCACAGAGCTACCCCCGCCTGGCCGGTTCTCCGGACTCGCCAATGCGGGGAGCACCTGCCCTTCATCGTCGCAGCAATGTCAAATGTCCGGCATCTTTTCGAGATTAGCCGAAACATTCCGTAGCTCCTTCTGCGCCTGAGAAAGGAAGGGTAAATCCAGAGTTAGTAATCTGTCGGCATTATGAAGTGAACGATATCTGTAAATATCTTACACTATACTGCGACGTTCCCGATCGACAACTAGTCCATCGGAACGCAGCACATTGCTTGTAAAATTTAAACGAAAGTGCAGTATCCGGCTTTCGCAGTCGGTTCGAGTGCAGGCGTTCATCTCCTGTACGGCACAGGGAAGACATCATGAGCATTGGCATAAAGAAACTTGGAAAAAGAATCATCAAGATCACAGCGACGGTTGCCGCAGCGATCACAATTTTGCTGCTTGTTCTGAGAAGCGTCTACGCGATCTCTATATTCAACGGCCTGTCAGCCGGTATGCAGGACTCCGGGTGGACTCAGTCGGGTGGCGATTCGGTGATGCAGAGCGGCGAACAACTGACGTTCGAGGCGAGTTATCTATTCTTCAAAATCGGGTCGGTGAAGATGCAGGTTCTCGGGAAGACGGTCTACGATGGCGTGCCGGCTTACCACGTCAGAGCCAACATAGATTCGTACAGCGGAATACCATTTGTCAACCTTCACGCGGTCTACGACACTTATCAGGACGCCAGGACATTCATGTGTCTTTTCACTTCAAACTCGCAAAAAGACGGCAAAGACTTCCTGTACACGGCATACCATTTCGACTTCGGAAAGAAAATCATGGATTGGCAGTTCAGCAGGAACGGGAAGTTGGTCGATGACGTGAAGATTCCGCTGGACAAGAGCTACACGGATGGTTTAAGTTTCTTCTACTACCTGCGCGATGCCTGCCGGAAGGCGAATGGGGCTAGAACCACGATGTCTGTTCCAATCGTCATCGATACCATCCGTTCGAAGATTGAATTGACGATAAACGAGAAGGAAGAGAACTGCGATGTCACGGCCTACAAGTATCCACTGAAGGCTTACAAGCTTTCCGGCCATATGAATTTCACCGGATTCTTCGGAGTCACAGGAGATTTCAAAGGCTGGGTGAGCGCAGACCGCGCCGAGGTTCCTCTCAAAGCAAACGTGAGCGTGATCATCGGCAGCGTGGTCGTCAGTTTGAAGGACGCGGGCCGAACTGGATGGGTACCTCCCAGGAGCTCCGACTGATGCTTGTTGAGTACCTGGGAAAAGTGCCGAGACTCGATGAGAGCGTCTTCGTGGCCGACGGGGTACAGGTTATAGGCGACGTCACTATCAGCAGGGATTCGAGTCTCTGGTTCAACACCGTCGTTCGCGGGGATGTGAACTACATAAGGATTGGCGAACGGACGAACGTCCAGGACAATAGTGTGATACACGTTACGTACGAAAAATTTCCGACTTTGGTAGCTTCTAACGTTACCATAGGACACGCCGCGGTAATTCATGGTTGCACGATCGGCGATTTCTGCCTTATAGGGATGGGTGCTGTGCTCCTTGATGGATGCAGGATTGGAGAACACAGCCTCGTGGCCGCCGGTTCACTGGTCAAGGAAGGTTTTACGGTTCCAGCGGGAAAGCTAGTAGCGGGCGTGCCGGCAAAGATCGTCCGGGAACTGAGCAAGGAAGAGTTGAAGCGGTTGGAAGAATCAGCGCAGCATTACGTGGACTACGTTTCGAATTACCGAAGGCGTTCATCTTCTTGAAACAGCAAAAGGATCCTGAAGAAAGGAAACCGGGTGAAGGTCAAATTCTGGGGAGTTCGAGGCTCGATCGCCACGCCGGGTAAGTCCACCGTACGATACGGGGGAAATACGTCGTGCACGGAGGTCCATCTTGATGACGGTAATCTGATCATACTTGATGCGGGTACGGGAATCAGGAATCTTGGAAACAAGTTAGTCGAGAAAAACAGGCGGGTAAGAGCATACATTCTCATCACGCATCCACATTGGGATCACATTCAGGGGTTTCCGTTTTTCAAGCCTGCATTCGTAGAGGGGAATGAGATAACGATCGCTGGCCCCGAGCCAAGGGGCGTCTCGCTGTCGAAGTTGATTTCAGAGCAGATGAACAAAGTGTATTTCCCGGTCAAGCTTTCTGAACTCCAGGCACAGATCAACTTCATGCCATTGAAGGAGGGCAAGTTCAGAGTATTCGATGCTCGCGTGCAGTCCTTCTTCGTCAATCACCCGGGGTTTACACTTGGTTACAGGATAAGTTTCAACAACAAGACGCTTGTTTATATAAGCGACAGCGAACCGTATTCAAGGGAGTCAGCTCTGCTTTTCACGAACAGCGAGCCTGATGTTATGAGACTTTTTGAGAACTACGACGGGGACCCCAACAACCGCGTGATAGATTTCATCGAGGGAGCGGATGTGCTTATTCACGATTCGACTTACACTCCGAAGCAATACAGTGAACACATCGGATGGGGACACTCGCACTACCTGTTTACGCTTCGCGTTGCCGCAGAAGCCAAGGTCAAGAAGCTCTGTCTTTTTCACTACGACCCTCTCCTTACTGATGACATCGTCGATGACGTTGTAAGGAAGTGCAGGAAGGAGATGAAGAAAATGAAATACTCCTTTGAGCTTTGTGCGGCAAGAGAAGGCGAAGAATTCCAGTTCTGATGAAGATTACTGCGGCCCACCTCGAAGGTGAGTCGCAGTCTCCAAATTGATCCTTGAATCTTGAATCTCGTCAAAATCATTGGTATGTTCTTCGTGTAAGGGAGCTCGTGCATGAATAGGCTGTCATTTCTGGGCGTGCTGCTTTTTGTGGGAACGGTGTATGCCCAAGTCGACGAATTTGGCAAGAACAAAGTCCAATACAACGACTTCGAGTGGTATTTCATCCAATCGAAGCATTTCGATGTCTACTTCTATCCACAGGAATACTATCTAGCTGAGTTTACGGCTCAGACCGCCGAGGCTGCTTATACTTCGATCAGCTTCCATTTTCACTACGACATCACCAACCGGATACCCATTGTTATCTACGATTCCCACAATGACTGGCAGCAAACAAATGTAATCTCCGAATATCTCGAAGAGGGCGTCGGAGGTGTGACCGAGATGTTCAAGAACCGCGTAGTTGTCCCCTTCGAAGGCTCTTACAAGATGCTCCGCCATGTGATCCATCACGAGCTTGTGCACGCCGTGATTAACGATATGTACTATGGTGGTTCAATCCAATCGATGATAGCGAACAACATCACGCTTCAGCTTCCGATGTGGTTCAACGAAGGGCTTGCTGAGTACGAATCGCTCGGATGGGATGCGAATTCCGATATGTTCATGCTCGACGCGACGGTGAACGAATACCTTGTCCCGATCGACGATCTCCAGGGCTACTTTGCTTATCGCGGTGGACAATCTGTGTGGTACTATATTGCCAATAAGTACGGCGATGAGAAAGTCGGCGAGATTCTCGGAAGAATAAGAACCACACGGAGCGTGGAACAGGGATTCAAGAGCGCTCTCGGCATAGGCATCAAGGAACTATCCAAACGCTGGACACATGAACAGAAGGTGATATACTGGCCTGAGATTGCGATCCGAAAACGTCCGGAGGATTTCGCGAAGCGTCTCACCGATCACAAGGATATTGGAAACTTCTATAATACCAGTCCCGCAATTTCTCCGCAGGGGGACAAGATAGCCTGCATATCCGACCGCGGCGATTATTTGAGCATATATCTGATAAACGCCAACGACGGCAAAGTGATGAAGAAACTTGTCGACGGGCAAACGACAAAGAATTTCGAGGAACTTCACCTGCTTACTCCAGGACTTACCTGGTCGCCCGACGGTAAGAAGGTTGCGATCGCAGTCAAAAGCGGCGCCCATGATGCTATATTTATGATCGACATTCTGACCGACAAGATGGAGAAGATCGAATTCGCTCAACTGAAGGGAGTGTTTTCTGTCTCATGGTCCCCGGAAGGGGACAGGCTTGCCTTCGTCGGAGAGAAAGGCCCTCAATCCGATATTTACATATATGACCTTCGGAATCGAAGCCTCTCGAATCTGACCGATGATCTGTTCAGCGATTCCGATCCATCATGGTCGCCGGACGGGAAGACAATATACTTCGCAAGCGACCGCGCTGATTATCTCGACAAGGGGCGGGTACAAAAGGGCTTTCTCATGTGGAACCATAATTTCAATCAGTCGCATTTGTACTCCATTTCCGTTGCATCGGGGATGATCGGGCGCTTGCCGGGCGGCGACTCTGGCGAGGAGTCTTATCCTGTACCGGCTCCCGACGGGAAGCATCTCTATTATATATCCGACAAAAGTGGTGTGGCGAATCTCTATTACCTGAACCTTGAGACAGGAAATAGCAGGCCGGTGTCCAATTCCATAAGCGGCATATACCAGCTCTCCATCTCAAGTGACGGATCGCGGCTTGCCTTCTCGAGCCTCGAGAACGGCGGGTTCGATATCTTCGTGCTGAAGACTCCGGTTGACCATCTGTTGGATAACAGTGAAGTCCCGCCGACAGTGTTCGTGAAGCAGAAAATGTTGGAGCTTGCCGCAGCTTCAAAGTCAAAGCCTGTGATTCCGGCGAAGGAGGTCGTCATCGATTCCGTCAAGGCGGCGGACTCGACACAGGTCAAGGATCTGTACGGTAAGGATATCCAGGTAGATCTGAGTAACTACGTCTTCGGGACAACTAAGCCGGTCACGGACACGTTGTTCAAGGCACCGAACTTCAATGAGAATTTCAATGTCAGAGACAACGTCGACAGCTCGGGCAATTTCATTGCACAGAAATACAGAGTCAATTTCACGCCTGACATCATCTATGGGAATGCCGGCTACAATACATTCTTCGGCGTACAGGGAAGCACAATAATGGCGTTCAGCGATATGCTCGGTGACCATCAACTGTTTCTTCTGACAGATCTTGTCGTCGATCTGAAGAACAGCGATTTTGCATTCGGCTATTTCTATCTTCCTTCGCGCACGAACTATTCGATTGTAGGTTCACACGTTGCGCGATTCCTCTATCTCCAATCATCATTATCGGGCTTCTATGATCTCTACCGTTTCCAAAGCTACGGAATCTCGCTCGCGGCAGAGTACCCGCTGGATAGATATAACAGAGTCGAAGGCGGGTTGAACTGGCTCAGCCTGACTCGCGAAAACCTCACCGATAGCCGGGAGCCAAATCAGAACAGGACACTCTTCGTCCCGTCAGTTCGATATGTGCACGACAATTCTTTCTTCGGGTATATCGCGCCCATAAACGGCTCGAGATATTATGGATATCTTTATGGAACGCCAAAGACGGGGTCGCAGGGAATCAGTTTCCTCACAGGTATAATCGACTACCGAAGTTACACAAGGCTCTTTGGCACGTTCTACACTTTCGCGTGGAGAGCCTTTGCGGGGACATCGGTAGGTTCTAATCCTCAGAAGTTCTTCATCGGTGGAACCGAGAACTGGATCAACGTCAAGTTTGACGGCGACTTTCTCCCGATCAGGAACGCCGAGGATTTGGAGTTCCTGACGCCTGTCGTCCCGATGCGAGGTTACGATTATAACGCGAAGTTTGGCAACAACTTCGCACTGCTGAACATGGAGTTTAGATTTCCGATGCTCGGTTTCCTTGCGGCAGGCCCTATCCCTCTCTTCCAGACTTTCTTCGGCACCGCATTTATGGATGTTGGCTCGGCGTGGGGATGGGACTGGAATGACAGGTATGTGAAGTTTCAGGCCTTTGAGCGAGATTCCGTAGGGAGACTCAAGACACGGGATTTGCTGGTAGGTACCGGCGTCGGCACGAGAATGGTCTTACTCTACTTCCTGGTTCGGCTCGACATTGCATGGAGCTACAACCTGGAGGGTTTCTCGCGTCCGAAGTACTATTTCTCTTTAGGATACGATTTTTAGCCCCTGTCCAATTATCATTTATTGATTGCCACAATGGAATATTCGGCGGGGCGCTGATTCCAACAGAAATTCTATCTGCAATCAGCTTGGCAAAATTATTGGGAACGACACCGGCAGAGCACTCCCAAACCCTGCTCGAATCATCATGGCTCTCTCCCGAAGGCCATAGGTTCCAAGACCCCGAGATACACCTCCTCCATGGCGCAATGCACATCGTGAGGCGTCCCATCTTATCGCCAGAGAACAGAAGCCGTATGCAAGTCATTTCCTGCAAGGGCCTGAAGATTCTGCTGTTTCTTCCGATATAAATGTACATGTGATTCGCCTCGTGAAGAGGTGGGGGATCACGTTGGACACAATCAAATTCAAGAAACTTAGAGATTTTCGGAGGAAATAAGATGGCTGCACAGACTGTCATGGACAACGAGTTTGCAACCGTGTGGTTTCACCCTGAGAAGAAGATAGTTCACCACATGATAAAGAAATTCGTTTCCGGAAAAGATCTCAGAGATGTGCTGGATAAAGGCTACGAAGTTTTGAAGAGGAACGCGGGGCACGCATGGCTTTCGGATGATAGGAATAACGGGGCTCTCACAAGTGCGGACGAGCAGTGGGCGAAGACCGACTGGTTTCCACGCGTCGTGAGTGCCGGTTGGAAATATTGGGCTATCGTGATGCCGGAAAAAGTCATCGGGCAGCTGAACATGAAGAGATTTGTGAACGATTATGCAGTCGCCGGAATCACTGCGAAGGTGTTCTCCGATCCGAATGAAGCCCTCAAGTGGCTTGAAAGCCAGCAATAGGGTCGATCCTATCTTAATGAGCGACCTCTGCCAGGGTGTCCCGTTTCCATAGCGATGTGTCTCGCTGACCTACGCTGCTCAGCGGGATATTCCAGGTTGTTCGACTAAAGAAGGGTTACTGCGCCTTCGCGTTGTGTCCCTCACTTCAGGTGTGAAATCGTGAAAGGCATAGCTGGCATGGCCATGATTGTCGATTCGTAGTGTCGGTTTAGAATTGTTGTTTGAGTGGATCGCCTATCAACCTCCCGTTGTATCAACCGAATCGACATCAAACTCCTTCCCCTTGGGTCTCAGGCTGTTATACATCTGTTTGAGTGCGTCGTAAGCGCTTTGGCTTCCGCGCTGTGCACAGTCCCTGTATAGCGTCACGGCTTGAGGGGTGTCCTGAGCAACGCCCACTCCGTGTTCGTAGCAGTATCCAAGCGCAAGTTGTGCAATCATGGACCCGTCGCCGGCACCGTCCGTCAGTGTACGAACAGTGTCGGTAAGTGATGTATCGGCTCTGCCGCTGTCCGCGATTACTGCCGCAGCCGCGAGTCTTAACTCGGCATCACGGCTTCCATCTTCCGCTGCACGCCGCCAGTATTTTGCTCCTATGGCGGGATTACGTGCAGTCCACTGTCCGGTGTAATAGCAACGGCCAAGCTCGATCAGCGATGGGATATTGTCATGGTTCGCGGCAACTTCCAGAAGGTGGAAGGCCTGTTCGTCAAGGAGGCGGTTATCCAGACCAAGCTCGGTCAATCCTGCCCAGACGAATGCGGCGTCGTAGTCGCCGTTCTTCGCCCTTGTCTCCACTTCCTTTGCAAAGCCCTTCTCGCGCACGACCCGGAGAAGGAGAGAGAGCCCTCGTCTTGAGTCCATGCGAGCGGCACGAAGATATTGCTCTGCGGCAAGAATCCTGTCCCGTGGGACGCCTGTTCCTTTTTCATAGCAGCGTCCGAGAACAGCGAGCGCTTCAGGGCTTCCGACATCTGCGGCAGACTCTATCACACTCATTGCAGTTGTATCTCTTGTCCCTCCGTTCTCGAATATCTTCGATATGCCGAGTGCCTTTCTGAATTTCTCGCCGCCTTCACGAAAAGCTTCATTGAGGAGCGTCAGATCGTTGACGTTCGATGTAGTGTCCGGCCCGAGGTCCAGGTAAAGCGGTTTGATCGACTGAACTTCTTCGTCTGCGGAGGTATCGTGTGCCGCCACCTGTGCTCTCGTGCTGTCGTCAGCATTGAAAATCCCCCTCCTGATGAATTCGTCAATTACTTTCTTTGCCGGTTCGTACTTTGCCTTTTCTGCCAGGCTCAGCCAGTGGTACGCCTTCGTCAGGTCCCTCGGCACGACGAGGTTATCGACATAGAAGAGGCCGTATGCGAACTCTCCTTCGGGGAGACTGTCCTTCGCCGCTGCTTTGAATCGCTCGTAGGCTTTGAATGGATTCCACTGGACGCCCCAGCCATTGTTGAGGAATACTCCTAGGTTGTATTGCGCGATCGGCATGTTCTGATCCGCTGCTCTCTCGATCCAGTAGGCAGCCTTCACTGTATCCGTGCGAAATCCCTTGCCGAGAAAATAGCGGAATCCGAGCTCCTGCTGCGCTGCCGGGTCGCCCTCATTTGCACGCCGCACCAGCATAAGTCCCTGCCACAGCTGGTAGGCGACATCGGCGGGATGGATCAACTCTCCATGAGTCGGCGGCTTGTAGTCTTTAAAGACAGCGCTGTTCGGATGGTCCGGCTGAAGCTCCTGTCCATAAGTGAGAGGAGGATGAAAGAGAAGGACCAGTAATAACATAAGATGACAGGGAAAACGGGATGCCATTTCACCAATGTAAGATAATTGGAACCACCAAATCGACACATAAACTTCTGATCTGGTTTAATGCGAGGCTTCCTGTTTCGCATTTCTTTGAGGCGGTGAGCTGGAATGCTGCTAATCGATGAAAGGAGTTTTGCGAACTCGACAAAAGGTCGAGCTATCCTGCGAGAGACTTCCTCCGTCGCTTCAACACTACGACAGATATGAACACCGCTGTCAGCGCCGCATTGAGCCAGCCGAACCAGTCGCCTGTAATGGAATAGAACGTCCTTTCAGGTCCCGGGGAGACTGAACTCAGGAGCAGCACTTCGCCGGAAGATGAAGTCGATTCCTCGGCGATGATCTCTCCGCGGTAATCGCTCACGGTGAGTAGACCCTGCTGTGCGCAACGGACTATCGAGAACCCGTTTTCGACACCGCGCAGGAGCGCCATTCTCATGTGAAACTCATCGTCCACCGTGAAATCCCACGCCGGAACGAAAAGCAGGCCTACACCGCGTCTCCCGTATTGACGGGACCATGAAGGGAAATCCATGTCCTTGCAGATCTCGACACCTGCAATCGAGTGAATGAAAGGGAATACCAAAGGTTTGTTGCCGGCGAAATACCGGGACTCGAATCCAGGGACGAGGTGACACTTATCGTAATTCAGTACGCTCCCATCCGGGAAAAAGACTGCAGCGACGTTCGTATCGAGGGAAGAGGCAATGTAGTTGAATCCGGCGACGATCACGATGCTGTCTTCACGCGCCGTCTGACGGAATATGGAGTAAGCAACCGCGTCTGTTAGAGATGTGACCGCCGCGAATTTTTCCGGAAGGACCACTACCCTTGCGCCGAACCTCGAAAGGTCGGTGACTCTCCCGGCGTACTGCCGCATTACCTCAAGCGGTTTCTCCGGCGAGGTGGTACGGAAATATCTGATCGTCGTGTCAGATGCGGCTAATCCGACTAAGACAGGTTTCTCCACCCTCGGTTCCGCGAGACGAGCCCAGCCGAACATAAGGACGGCAGCGACAGTTGTAAGTGGAACGGCAACCGTCTTCATCACCTCCTTTCTCGAACCTTTCACGAGCCATAAGACTGCTAACGTTGACGGTACCAGTGTCGTGATGAATGTTACTCCCCATATGCCCGTGAGCGACGCGATCTGGATGAGCGGAAGGAAGTGCGACTGTGTATACGCAAGGCTTCCCCCGGTGCCGTTGGGAGACCACAGTGAGTTGATGAACTCAAGAGTTGTCGAGACCGAGGGGAAGACGAAAACTGCCAGCCAGGGTTTCAAGACCAATGTCGCGCTGCGCGATATCGCGACAGCGAGCGAAAAGGCAAGAGCGAAAAGAATCATATAAAAGATGACAACAACAGGCGGCGCGAAGATGAGCAGATAATTGGCAAGATTCAGCATCCCGAGAGAGTATGCCAGGAAAGAAGCAAGCAGTGCCTTGCGAAAGGAGAGGCGGTACGAAACAGCCAGAACCGGAAGGGGGGCGAAGAAGGCGAGCGCCCCGATGCCGGTAAGGCCGATTGAGAAGTAGTAGAGCAGTCCGGACGTGACTACGGCTATCGAAACTGGAACCCAAGGATTACTGTATCTCTGTACTGTTGTCATGAGGCTCGTGGTATTCGTTGAATTTAGAGCGACATAAATGAAGAGTCAAAATGTGATTGTGACAGCTCATGCCTTCGATATCTGAGCATCTACGTCTAGGGAGCCGCCAGCCGCTGGATTCTTTTCCAGTAGACGTAAGCCGGAATGCCCAACATTACCAGCCCTAACCCAATCAATGAATCACGTGGGTCGGTGACGATGGTGTTGTAGACAAACCACACTGCCACGATAACGAAGATCATCGGAACAAACGGATATCCAATTGTCTTGTAAGGACGCGGTACGTCGGGACGCTTCTTCCGCAAAATGAAAATACCGAATGTGCCGAGCGCGTAAAATAGCCATGACGCAAAAATGACGTACGTGAAAAGCTGGTCGTAGGTGCCGGTGAGAGTCAGGAGAGATGCCCAGATGCCCTGGACAACAAGCGACACATGAGGCGTCTTGTATTTCGGATGGACACGCGAGATTCCTTTGAAGAACAATTTGTCTTTTGCCATCGCGAAATAAACCCGCGCCGTTGTCATGGTAGTTGCGTTGACGGTTCCGAACGACGAGACCATGACAGCGATTGCAATGAGAGCGGCGCCGTTCGTTCCGAAGAACTGCGAGATGGCATCCGATGCCACGAGCTGGGAATGCGCGATGTGCGAGACGGGGAGGACGTACATGTAGGCAAGATTGGCGAGAACGTATATGACAATCACGGCGGATGTTCCCGCGACTAGCGCGATTGGAATATTTCTCCGAGCGTCTTTGACTTCCCCGGCAAGATAAGTCACACTATTCCAGCCGTCGTATGCCCATAGAACCGCAACGAGGGCGATGCCGAAGGCGCTGAGAAGAGAAGTACCGTGGAGAGAATTTGTGGAGAAGAACGGGCTGTACAGATGACCGGTGCGGTTTCCGAAGACAAAGCACGTGAACACGATACCTGCAATGGCGAGCACTTTCAGCCCGGTGAAGAGCTGCTGCACAAACCCGCCAAGCTGCACGCCGAGGTAATTGACGCCGGTAACGAAGACGATTGCTCCGATTGCAACCAATTTTATCCCGACTTCGGGCATCACGAAGAGCCCGAAATTTACCTGGAAAGTGTTCAGCCCGGGAAAGAAGAAACCGAGATACTTCGCGAATGCAACGGCAATCGCCGCGATTGAGCCTGTCTGATAGACGATGAACGTTGTCCAGCCATAGAGGAATGCAGGGAAGTCGCCGTAGATTTCCCGGAAGTAAACGTACTGCCCGCCCGCCGCAGGGATCATTCCGGCAATCTCGGCATTTGTGAGTGCACCCGCGAGCGAGAGGAGACCGCCGAATATCCAGACGGCTATGATCCATCCTGCGTCGCCCAGCGTCAGTGCGATCTCTTGGGGTACGAGAAAAATCCCCGACCCGATAACCGTTCCTATCACAACCGCTATCGCAGTGGAGAGCCCCAGGCGCCGCGCCAGTTCGGGATTTTCAGCTTTACTCATGAAGCGAAGCTCGCAGCTGGGGTACGAAGATGCAAAGCGTCAATTGGGAATGCGATGTATCGTTCTTGTGTCGGCACGTTTATGGAAATTCAAGTATGACTGGCTGTGCCTTGTGAATCGAATTCATTGACCCAACAATCCGCCAAGGCGTGATTTGATGAACTCATTATTCTGGTATTCCGCCATTCTGTAGAATTGTGGTTTCGACATCGGGGCCCCCGTCACTCTGGATACTTCAATCCTCCTCACCCCCGGCATTTTTCTCACAAGAGGGAGATGGACCGCTTCATAGTGCTCTTCGAATGAGATTGCATCTGCGGGCTCCTTGAACATCGCGACTAGCTTCACCACGGTCTGCTCCTCGAATTGGTTTTGAGAATATAGTTTTCCTGTTGTCAAAACTCAAAAGTTGAGATTCAATCGCAACCTTTGATCCCGCCAAACATCTGAAGGTCAGTGAAGGCACGACATTACGGCATCTAACTGATCCTTGATTCCCCACCTACGTGAAGAACTCTTCGGCGGGCGAGCACCGATCCAACAATTCATGAGTCCACTGATCCGTTCCTCCAACAATTCGCTGGTCCGATATCCCAATATTCCGACATCCCGTTGTTCTCTTTCCCATTCTTTGATTTTTACGCCCTCGTTGTTTAGATTTCTTAAAATGAGAACCGAATGCTGACAGATTACGTACCTATCTTTCTTATTCTTGCCGTAGCTGCCCTTCTCGGAGTTGTCATGGGCAACATAAATCGCATCCTTGGTCCGAGGCGTCCCACTTCTGAAAAGCTCTCGACATACGAAAGCGGAATGGAGCCGATTAGGACCGCTCGCGAAAGATTCTCGGTACGGTTTTACCTCGTCGCGATACTATTCATTCTTTTCGACGTGGAAATTGTTTTCATGTATCCCTGGGCGGTGAACTTTTTATCGTTGGGATGGTTTGGGTTTGTTGAGATGTTGATATTCATTGTCATACTATTGGTTGGATACTATTACGTGATTAAGAAAGGAGCCCTGCAGTGGCAGTAAATAGAAGTAACGAGAGTGAAGGCTTCCTGACCAGTCGTGTTGATTCCCTTTTCAACTGGTCATTGAAGAATTCTCTCTGGCCTATGCCGCTCGGCATCTCCTGCTGTGCAATTGAGATGATGGCGTTTGCCGGTCCGCGTTTCGACGTGAGTCGTTTTGGCGCAGAGGTGTTCAGGTTCTCTCCGCGTCAGAGCGATCTCCTCATCGTTGCAGGAACGACCACATATAAAATGGCGAAGGTAGTTCGGAAGATTTACGATCAAATGCCCGATCCCAAGTGGGTGATTTCGATGGGCGTCTGCGCATCGAGCGGTGGAATGTACCGCTCTTATTCGGTTGTGCAGGGGATTGACCAGTTCGTACCCGTTGATGTCTACGTCGGCGGTTGTCCCCCGAGGCCTGATTCGCTTCTGAAAGCGTTGATGGAGATTCAGAAAAGGATCCAGGCGGGCGAGACCCGAACACAGCAGCGCCAGCTTGAAAAAGTAGTGGTGGAATAAAGCCAGATGATAGAGAAAATTGAAGAGAAGCTCCGGGCCTCTTTCGGAGAGAGTATAATCTCCGTATCGGAATTCAAAGGTCAGATCTCCGTTGAGGTGAGACGAGATCGTATCGTCGATCTGTGCAGATTCTTGAAAGAGGAACCGGAATTCCAGTTTGATTTCCTCGCGGATATCTGTGGAGCGGACATGTTGGATTTTGAAGACGCATCGTCGAGGAAGGCGTACCTTGCGATCGAACACCAACTCCGTCCCGCCGAGGTGCCGGTCGAGGAGAGATATCTTGTCATCTATAATATGATATCACTTAAGAACAAGGCGAGGCTGAGACTGAAGGTCAAGGTCGACGGCGAAAATCCCGTTTGTCCGAGCGTAACGTCGGTTTACCCTGCCGCTAACTGGTACGAAAGGGAGACTTTTGACATGTTCGGGATAACATTTGAAGGCCATCCTGACATGAGAAGAATGTACATGCCGGAAGATTATGAGTACTATCCGTTGCGAAAGGACTTTCCACTGATGGGTATTCCTGGTTCCATTCCCCTTCCGAGAAAATAGGAGCCTTTGGTCTCTGGATTGAGAATTCAAAGTTCAAGGTTGAGAATTTCTTAATGGCTAATTCATTACACGACAAAGACGAAGTCGCCCAGATTGTACAGGCGCTTGAAGATAAAGACACGAGCGTAACGCTCGAGGATCCTCTTGAGAACTACATGGTTCTCAACATGGGACCGCAACACCCTGCAACTCACGGCGTACTGAGGCTCCTGCTCAAGCTTGACGGAGAGACAGTCGTGGATTGTATCCCGGAGCTTGGCTATCTCCACCGGGGATATGAGAAGATCGCTGAAGCTTCGACCTACATGGAGTTTATTCCTCACACCGACAGGCTCGACTATATTTCTCCGGTTGCCAACAACGTGGCATATGCACTTGCCGTCGAGAAGATTGCCGGAGTTGAGGCGCCTCCGCGCGCGCAGTACATAAGGGTCATCGGGGCTGAACTCGCCAGGATCTCTTCCCACCTGATGGCCATCGGCGCAATGGCAATGGACGTCGGTGCGATGACTGTTTTCCTCTGGGCTTTCAGAGAGAGGGAGAAACTGTACGACGTGTTCGATCTTCTGACGGGCGTACGGTTTACGACGAGCTACACGAGAATCGGCGGCGTTGCACAGGACATGACCGACGAAACGAAGCAGGCCATAACGAAATTTATCGACGACTTCCCGACGTATCACGCCGACATTATGAAAATGCTCAACAAGAACAGAATATTCCTGGACAGGGTGGCGGGCGTAGGATCGATAGACGCTGAAACTGCTATCGAACTTGGTTTCAGCGGGGCCAATCTGCGCGGCTGCGGTGTTGAGCACGACATCCGCACGTTTTCTCCGTATCTCGTGTACGATCAGCTTTCGTTCGATGTGATAACGGAAAAGGGCGGCGACTGCTTTGCGCGATACATGGTCAGGATGCGCGAAATGCTTGAGAGCGTCAAGATAATCCGACAGGCCCTGGAGAAGATCCCGCAGGGCCCGACAAAGGCTGATATGCCGAAGCGAGTCCTACCGAAGAAAGAACGTGTCTATGGCAAGATGGAAGAGCTCATACACGACTTTGTAATCGTGAACGACGGAGTTCATCCGGACGTAGGAGATAGCTATGTCGCGACCGAAGGCTCCAAAGGTGAACTCGGTTTTTACATCATCAGCGACGGAAGCGGCCACCCGTGGAGGCTGAAGATTCGATCCCCCTCATTCTGTAGCCTGCAGGCTCTTCCCGTCCTGCTGAAAGGGCAGATGATCTCGGACGTTGTCGCGATCATTGGAAGCATCGACCCGATAATGGGAGAAGCGGACAAATAGAATCTCGGATTATGAATTCTAAATTTCGAATTGCGAAAGTCAGTCGACTCCTTACTGAACGAAACTTATGAGGTTCATCGTCCGCTCGCTGAATTCAAAATCAAAAATTAAGAGCTGAGAATTAACTACAGTGTTCACTGAAGAAAATCTTCGAAAAGTAGAGGAACTCAAGAAGAGTTATCCGAAACCCATGGCGGCGCTTCTGCCGGTGCTTTGGCTGGCACAGGAGCAGTTCGGGTGGATCTCCGACGAGACCATGCATTATGTCGCAGGTCTCCTCGATTTGCCGTACAATCACGTGCTTGGTGTCGTGACATTTTATACGATGTACAACCAGAGGCCGGTGGGTAGATATCATATCCAGGTTTGCGCGAATGTCTCGTGTATGCTGCGCGGTTCGGACAACCTCATTGAACATCTGGAACACAGGCTGGGCGTGAGGGTGGGCGAGACCACTCCCGACAGACTGTTCACATTGAGCGAAGTCGAATGCCTCGGTTCATGCGGGACCGCTCCAATGATGCAGGTGAACAACGACTACTACGAAGATCTGTCTGTAGAGAAGATTGATAACCTAATCGAAGAATTCAGGAAGCAGGCTCAACAATAATGTCCGAATCGACCACCAAACTCTACGCGCAAAACGGGGATCCGGCTTTTCCGAAAATTGTTCTGCCTGAGATACCCGATCTGGCACAAATCGAAGTCTATGAAAGCAACGGTGGCTATGGCGCTTTGAAGAAAGCAGCAGGGATGCAACCGGAAGCCGTGACGGACGAGGTCAAGAAGTCAGGTCTCCGCGGACGAGGTGGAGCAGGATTCCCCACCGGATTGAAGTGGACCTTCATGCCGAAGGGAAACGATAAGCCGAAGTATCTCGCGGTGAACGCTGACGAAAGCGAGCCCGGCTCTTTCAAGGACAGACAAATCCTGGAATTCAACCCTCACCAACTCATAGAGGGAGTCTTGATCGCATCTTACGCCATGGGAGTAAAGACAGCATACATCTACATTCGTGGCGAATATTATAAATGGTTTAAGATCCTCGAGAAGGCCGTTGCTGAAGCATATTCACACGGTTATATCGGAGAGAACATACTGGGCTCAAATTACTCGGTGAACCTTTATGTCCATCGTGGCGCCGGCGCCTATATTTGCGGGGAGGAGTCGGGTTTGATGGAGTCGATCGAAGGGAAGCGTGGCTATCCAAGAGTGAAGCCGCCGTTTCCGGCACAGAACGGACTCTGGGGAAATCCGACAACGATCAACAATGTCGAAACCCTCGCCAATGTCCCGGCGATTATCTGGAACGGGGCCGAGTGGTTCTCAAAGATCGGCGCACCGAAGCATCCGGGTACACTCCTGTTTGGAGTCAGCGGACACGTGAACAAGCCGGGTGTCTATGAGCTTCCGTCCGGCACTCTCTTGACGGACATTATTTACAATTATGCCGGCGGCATACCCGGCGACAAGAAGATTAAGATGGTTATTCCTGGCGGGAGTTCGATGCCCCCGCTGAGAGGAGATCAGTTGGAAGGGGTCAGGATGGACGCTGATTCGCTGAAGGCGGTGGGAAGCGCGATCGGTACCGGCGGCGTTATCGTGATGGATGAAGACACCAATCTGACAAAAGTCCTTCTCAGGGTAACAAAGTTTTACTGGCACGAGTCATGCGGCCAGTGCACGCCATGCCGCGAGGGCACAGGATGGATGAAGAAGATATTGCAGAGGATGAGCGAGGGAGGCGGTAAGCCGGAAGATCTCGATCTCCTGGTTCGCGTCGCGAACAACATCGAGGGCAACACTATTTGCGCGCTGGGTGACGCGGCTGCGTGGCCGGTCAAGTTCACTATCCAACGTTTCAGGAAGGAACTTGAAGAGGAAATTTTGAGGCAGGAGAAAAACGCCGCTTAGGATTTTCCTTTGGGCACGACGGTCTCCGCCGTCAACACAAGTGTGAGTTGCTGGTTCAGGTCGTTTCAGGTCCTGTATTTTTGAACAACTTCTTGTACCCAGGGAGCAGTGTGGACAAAATCTCCGTAAGAATCTTCAGGGTTTCGGCCGAGTTCGGCGATCTCCCTCTTCCTTCCTATATGACAGAAGGCTCTGCAGGTATGGACCTGCACGCTGCGGTGAGTGAACCTCTTGTCATTGATCCGATGTCAACTTCACTTGTTCCGACGAATCTTAAGATTGAGCTCCCGGTCGGTTTCGAGGCTCAGATAAGGCCGAGGAGCGGGCTGGCCTTCCGTGAGAAGATAATGCTCCCGAATTCGCCCGGCACAATCGACTCCGATTACCGCGGAGAGATAAAGGTTATCATGCTCAACCTCGGCACCGAGCCGTTCATTGTCAATCGCGGCGATAGGATCGCGCAGATGGTGATATCGAAATATGCCCGAGTAAACTGGGAGGAATCCGCCTCGCTGGGTGAGACTGCCCG
The DNA here is from genome assembly GCA_964603995.1 of uncultured Bacteroidota bacterium. GTDB lineage: Bacteria > Bacteroidota > Ignavibacteria > Kryptoniales > JAKASW01 > JAKASW01. The sequence continues at coordinate 61,894 of CAZRXH010000003.1, forward strand.
TGGCGAAGGAGGATTCGGATCGACTGGGAAATGACCACGGTCCTAGCGTACCACAAAGTCGACGACAGGTTCGAGCTTGGATTCACGAACGTTCCACCGAAGTCATTCCGGAAGCAACTCACTGCAGTCGCGGCGCAAGGCTACAGGATTATGTGTGATTTGGAACCAGCCCGTTCCGGCAAGAGTGTCTGCCTGACGTTCGACGACGGCTATGATTGCTTCTACAGAAATGTCGTCCCAACTCTCGATTCTCTTGGAGCCAAAGCTATCGTATTCGTTATCACGGACTTCATCGGAAAAACGAATAGCTGGGATGTCCGATTGTCACTTCGGCCTTTCAAACATATGAACGTGGAACAGATCAGAGAGGTGGCGAATCTAGGTTACGAGGTTGGAAGCCATACGCGTTCACACAGAGACTTGACCCGACTAACACCTGACGGGTTGAAGAAAGAACTCGTGGAATCAAAGCGAACCCTCGAAGATCTCACAGGCACGGAAGTGGATGCCTTCTCCTTTCCGTTCGGAAGGTACAATCGACCCGTGGCGGAAGCGGCATTTGCTGCAGGATACAGAAAGCTGTTCGGACTGGGATCGGCGTCGCGTGAGGGGGTTGTGCCGAGGATGCCGGTTTACAGAATTGACTCCACCGCAGCTGTCCTAAGAAAGCTGGAACTCAACCGAGTGGAAATCATGAAGAGTGATTTTATTCATTCTTTTGCAAATATTTCAGCGTTATTATCTGTGAGAGAATCGCGCAAAACGGTTTAAAATGAAAGATTAGACGACATGTCGCTGCAGGAGGAAGAGGTAGAATCAGGTCAGAAGAGGAAGCCGGAGGTCAGCACACTGTCTGAGTTGCTTTCGGGACGCCGAGAATGGCTGCTTCTGGCAGTGGCGCTCCTTCTGATGATTGTTTTGGGTTATACGGTCAGAGAGATATTCAGCCCTATCCTGGTCTTCGTGGTATTTCTCGTCGCGACTTATCCGCTGAGGCATGAGGTAATTGTGCGCCACCTCATTCTTGTCGCGACGTTGGTTTTCGGCGTGTGGTTTTTTGTAGAGGTTGCGGGAGCGGTGCTTCCATTCGTGATCGCCTTTCTCATAAGTTTCATTTTTTCCCCCGTTGTAGAATCGCTGGCGCGCAAGAGAATCCCAAGGCCGCTCTCGATCATCGCGATACTTCTCACACTGCTTGGTGGGGTAGTGACACTCTCCATTGTGATCTTGCCGATGGTGTTTCAGCAGTTCCAGAATTTTCTGACATCTATCCCGACGCTAACGAGCGAGGTCAGCAATTCCCTGAATAGTCTTATCAACCGTGGTTTCCTTGGTTTCACACCTGAAAACCAGAACCTGCAACAAGCCGTGATCGGAGAGATTTCGGCGCGGATCGAGGATGTCACTCGTGCGATCCCTAACGGCATACTCAGCTTCGTGGCACAGGCGGCATCTGCCCTGACGAAGATGCTCAACCTCGTGCTCGTGCCATTTCTGAGTTTCTATGTCATGAAAGATTTCGAGCTGATTAAACACAGAGTGAAGATGCTGTTCCCGCGTCGCTACAGGCAGCGCGCTTCCGACATATACGGCATAATGGATGAGATCCTCGGCAGCTACCTGCGAGGAGCGCTGACTGTCGCATTCATAAACTCGATTGTGATTTCCTCGCTGATGTCGATATGGGGAGTCAAGTATCCGCTCGTGATAGGATTGATCTCCGGGCTGCTTGATATGATTCCATATTTCGGAATCATAATCAGCATGTCGGTGGCGGTACTCATAGCGCTGTTTGGCGACAGCCCTGGTTTCCAGGTCGCTATGGTTGTTGTATCTTTCCTCGGCATGAATCTGACCGAGACCGCGATTCTGTACCCGAAGATCATCGGCTCAAAGATTGGTGTACATCCGGTTCTCTTGATACTCGCCTTGCTCGTGTTCGGCTACTTCATGGGATTCCTCGGCCTGCTTATAGCGGTACCGACGACCGCGATACTGATCGGGCTCAGAAAATACTACGAAAGAAATATCAGGCCTGCGCATTGAGTTCGACACTCTATCTGGTCTCGACTCCGATCGGGAACTATGACGACATAACTCTGCGCGCACTTAATGTGCTCAAGGAGGTTGATTTCATAATATGTGAAGAGTTCAAGACTGGGAATCGCCTTCTGAGGTATTACGGCTTTGACAAACCTCTTGAGGCGCTCAACGAGCACAACGAGGCGCACGACGCGGAGGTAACCGTTGACAGGATAAAGGCTGGAGCCGATGCCGCCCTGATATCGGACGCGGGAACGCCGGTGTTCGCCGATCCCGGGGCGAGACTCGTCCACATCGCGCTGAAAAAGGGAGTCAAGGTTATCCCTGTGCCCGGGCCGTCTTCTCTTCTGTCGGCTCTTGTCGTTTCCGATTTTGATATCGGGTCGTTCCATTATGCCGGATTTCTGCCTAGAAAAAAGGATGAGCGCATTCAGGCTTTGAACAGGCTTTCGGCGCTGGGATGTCTCTGCGTCATCATGGAGGCACCTTACAGGTTCAAGCCGTTAATAGAAGACTGCCTCTCCTCCTTCGGCAGAAACCGTAAAGCAGTGGTCGCTGTGGACATGACAATGCCCACTGAACAGGTAATCCGGGGCACGCTCGGGGAGATAAACAAGAAATTCGACGACGCGCCATTCAAGGCGGAATTCGTACTGATCATCGATGCTCCGAAAAAAGATTAGCCTGGTTCTGGCGCTGGCCTTGCTGGTCGCCGCGTGCTCGGAGAAACCGCCAATACCTGAGAACGAATTTGTGGATTTCTATATCCGGCTGCAATTGATAGACGCGCAATATGGAACAGACGCCGCCCTGCAAAAGCAAAAAGCCGATTCACTCATGATGGCGTTCAAGATAGACAGGGATCTGTTCGATTCTACAATGTCGTGGTACGGCAAGAAGCCAGAACGTTGGGAGAAATTCTTTGCTGAGGTCAGAGACCGGCTCGCCAAAATGAGACCGGACTACGTCAGGACGCAGCGCCGGTAAGCTTTGCCACGAGTACCACCTCGGCCAGTTCGCAATCTGCAAAGGCCCGGTGTACGGCAACTACGTCCTTTGTTTTTGTGAACTCTTTCTCCAGTAGTGAGAAAGTGCGCTTGTCGATGAGTCTGCGGAGGTCGATCTCCAACCCCTTCTCTTTCACTCTTTCAAGAGTCTCGATGACACCCTGGACCGTTATAGACAGCGCTGTGGCTATCTCTGCAGCGGTGAGATTCTCACGAAAGTGCTCATAGATGTTCCGTTCCGTCTCCGACAATTCGACCGGAATTGCCGCTGCAAAATCTAGGCACACCTGCAACATCCTGCGGATTATTGCGCCGCGATTAACCCCGTCACGCGGCAAGAACGCCGATATTTCCTTTTCGTCAGTCGGATGTTCGTTTGCCATGTTAATCAATTTCTCATCCGTGCAGATGCCGAAGACCGGTAGCCCCAATTCTGCGGCCAGTGCTCGCCTCTCATCTCTCAAAGCCTTATAAAGGGCTTTTCTCATGACAAATGGCTTCTTCACCGCAGACGCGATCCCAGTCTCTATGTACCTTTCACCCTCATCGGTTATTGACACGGTCGGATAGATGACGCCGTTCTTGGAGAGATACTTTCTTGCCAGTAGAAAGTCAAATGCTGAATAGACAGCCTGCGCCGGAAATTCCTTCAGCATGCCTAAGAAGTTAGAGATCGAACCGGCCTCGGTTTCCTTATTGCCGGTATCTCCGAGGAGGAGCTTGCAATACGTGGTTCTGCCGTATCTTCCGGCTGTTGCCTTCACCAGAGAGAGGATTGCCTTGTGGATTTCCTTCAGTCTACTTACGCTGGCAGGATCTGAGTTGTTGCCGGAATAAGAGAAAGTGATCGTGCAGTTGTCGCAGTTTCCACAGCCACTTTCCGCTTTGTCAGCCCCGAAGTAATCGAGAATGTAATTGGCACGGCAGCCTGTGGTCTTCGCGTAACCGACTACTCTAGCCAGGCGCTCCTTGGCGCGTTCCCGGAGGAGGGATAGTTGTTCGAAATCGACCGGCAACCTTTCCGGTTCCTCGCGACTCGAAAGCATCCTGAAAGTCACCCCTTCGGATGGCGGCCTGTAGTCGATTATACCAGAGCGCTGCAAGATGGACAGAGTCCGGCTCACGCTGGCTGGTCCGATATCTGCCTTTCGTCCGATTTCATCTATCCTGACTGGCCTCGCCTCCGAGAAGATCGCGTTGCCATAAAGTCTCAGCAACGCCTCGAGTACCGATTTTGAATCATGTGAGGACGTCTTTTCGATGGCCTGCCTGTAAGAAGTCATTTCTACCTTCGAGCGGACGTAGGCGTTCGCGGAAATATTCGGCATAAGTTGGATGAGTCCCTTTTGAGATAGAATCCGGAATACCGAATCGACAGTACGGGTGTTAAGTTTGGTTGATTCCGCTATTTGCTGGGGTGAAATCGTGATATGGTCGTCGCGCAAGTTACCGACACCGACGCGAAGTCCGTCGAAAATCGAAGTGTACGTTCGCGTGAACTCTTCACGGGTCGGGTAGAGTGTATTTATGAAATACTCTTGAACCGTTAGATCTCGTCTGTGAAAAAGGAGTATGCACTCGGCGAGGTTCCCGTCGCGGCCGGCCCTGCCTGCTTCCTGATAGTAGGCTTCGAGTGTCCCGGGAACGTCGTAGTGAATAACGAATCTGACGTTGGGCTTGTTTATTCCCATTCCGAATGCGTTGGTTGCGACCATCACACGGCTGGTATCCAGGAATTCCGTCTGTGACTTGGTCCGCTCTGACTCTGTGAGACCAGCGTGATATCTGAGGGCGTTTACTCCTCTCGATCTCAGGAAGTCATGTATTTCATCGACGCTTTTCCGTGTCGCGGCGTAGACAATCCCGGAGTTTTCACTTCTTGCGGCATGACTCATTATTGACTGTGTCTTTGCAGTCTCCACGAGAACCTGGAAGGAGAGATTCTCCCTTGAGAATCCTCGGATGTAGACCCTAGGCGAACGCATCTTCAACTGTGCCACGATATCGTCTTGAACGTCTGGTGTGGCCGTTGCAGTCAGAGCGAGGATCACCGGATTGCCGATCGCCTCTCCTAAATCCGAGATCCGTGTATAGTGTGGGCGGAAGTCATGTCCCCACTGACTTATGCAATGAGCTTCATCCACTGCGAGCAATGATACCTTAGTCCTTGAGAGCGTTTCGACAAATCTTTTGCTCTCAAGTCGCTCCGGTGCAATGTATAGTAGCTTGATCTGCCCATACCTTGCCATGTGAAGACGAGCCTGGATTTCTTCGAGATCGAGAGAACTATCGAGTTGGGTCGCGATGAGACCGTTCCTGTTGGCTTGCGTGACCTGGTCCTTCATCAAACTAATGAGCGGTGTGATGACAACAGTAATTCCATCAGAGAGCATGGCCGGGAGTTGATAGCATATTGACTTGCCGCCACCAGTCGGCATTACAGCGAGTGTGTCGAACCCGTTCATTACGGAGCTCATTATCTCCGCCTGCCCGGGCCTGAATTCTTTCAGACCGAAGAACTTCTCGAGTGCCTTCTGCAAACGTTCTGGGGGAATCATCGGTCAAATTTAACATGATGCTCGGAAATACGTAAGCTGAAGGTTGCTCCATTTAGGAACGCATCTTTGGCAGTATCAACTACTCACGGAGGGACTTATTGTGCTTGCAGCCGGTAACCCCGCGCCGGATCCATCTGTGGTCCTGGGGAACGCGATGAACACAAGTGAGCACGGAGAGACGGAGGTAGAACGGGCGATTGCGGGGTTTCCTCTGACCAATGGACCCTTGGTCACGGTCATGCAGATCGTGGGCCTTCACCGACAACGCGCACGGGGTGGGCTGTCGTGGACTTGCACGTATTACAAAATGTGAGCCAAAAAGGAAATGTTTGTGTGGGCGGGAGACCGGCTGGGTCGTAAGTTACTGTTTGTCCGTGTCTTCTGACATCCTAT
>CAZRXH010000004.1:0-19149 GCA_964603995.1 uncultured Bacteroidota bacterium
CGTATCAGTCTTCAGGATAACGTCAACGACACCGGCTATCGCATCAGAGCCGTACTGTGCCGAGGCGCCGTCTCTCAAAACTTCGACGCTGCCGAGGGCATTGGAGGGAATGGCGTTCAGGTCAACCGCTTGCGAGCTTCTGCCGACACTCCCATTGACGTTTACGAGCGAACTCGCATGCCATCTGATTCCATTGACGAGGACCAGCGTCTCATCAGGGCTAAGACCTCTGAGGGTGAAAGGCCTGATGAAGTCGGTACCGTCGACAATATTAGGTCTGGGAAAGTTCAGCGAGGGAGTCGCCATTTCCAGAACCTGGCTTGTCTCCGTCAGTCCCCCGGTTGCCTTCAATTGCGTCGGGCCTATTATGTCGATGGGCACGGGAGAATTGATGACCGTCCTCGGTTCGGACCTTGTTCCGAGAACGACAACCTCAGATGTTCCGATCAAATTCCGCTCCAGCACGAAGTCTACGGTAGTCGTTTCCCCCACCGTCACTTCTACACCTTTTTGCGACGGGGTGTATCCGACCTCGCTGGCCTTGATCGTGTATTTGCCGGGTTTCAGGCTAAGAGAGAAACCACCGCTGAGGTCTGTCACTGCCCCCAAGCGGGTTCCGACCACTATGATGTCAGCTCCGGCAAGTGGCTCGTTTGTCTTTTCTTCTTTGACAGTGCCCTTCACTGTGCCAGTTTGCTGGGCTCGCAGTGTCTGGACCATTGGAAGAGAAAAGAGGAATGCAACACTCAACGCCAGCAGCATCGGTAAGCGGAACCGCCTTCTGGCAGATGATTGCGTAAAAGGTTGGTGAAAAAAGGCTGAGTCAAGATTCATTCTGACCTCCACGTTGGTTTTAAGATTGCACCACCAAAGAATGTAAAAGAAGAGGGAGTGTTCATGGCCACAGTCCGGGGGTACATGAGCACTGAAGGTAGCGGTAAACCGCTATGGTATTCTTAAGACAAACCAGGAAGAAAAAGTTCCAGGTTTAACGAATTGATTTTCACCCCCTACCATGACCCACGAACCCCGTACCGTGACAATCTTGCCGGAACATTATTTCATTTTCCTGACAACCCCAACTAGGATTGTTTCGACTTCAGGATGGAAATCGGGTTCCCTCTACAGCGCCGGACGGACGAACCTCAGGCCGTTCTTCTCCCCTGTACGAACCCCTCCACTTCCTTCACGTCCTCCTCCGAACCGATGAAGAGTGGAGTCCTCTGGTGTACAGATGACGGCATGATGTCAAGTATGCGCCTGAAACCGTCCGACGCTCTCCCGCCCGCGTGTTCCACGATATATGCCAGTGGAGAGCACTCGTAAACTAGACGAAGCTTTCCGTCAGGATGTGCCCTGTCAGCGGGATACATAAAAACACCGCCATGAAGTATGTTTCTATGAACATCCGCCACGAGTGATGCAACGTATCTCGAAGTATATGGCCGTCCAGTTGACGGATCTTCTTTCTTCAAATAGTCAACGTAGTCGCTGAATTCCCTGCTCCACCTGTCATAATTTCCTTCATTGACACTATAAGTTCTGCCACGCTTTGGCATGCGCATGTTCTCGTGCGAAAGGAGGAATTCCCCGACTGACGGGTCAAGAGTGAAACCGTGCACTCCTTTGCCAGTGCAATACACAAACATCGTGCTCGGTCCGAAGATGGCGTAGGCGGCTGCGGCGAGCTTATAGCCCGGTTGGAGACAATCCTCTTCGGTGCCGTTTTCGGAGTCGGTCACCCTCCGGAATATCCCGAAAATGCTCCCTATCGACACATTAGCATCGATATTCGACGAGCCGTCGATCGGGTCGTAGACCAGGACATACTTCCCTTTTGTGTACCTGTCGGGTATGGACATTAGTCCCTGGCTCTCTTCAGAAACCATCGCACAGAGATGTCCCCCATGGTTCATCGCCCGGTAAATCGTTTCGTTGGCAAACTCATCCAGCTTCTTGACTTCGTCTCCGCACTGGTTCTTGCGGTTCGTCTTGCCGAGGATTTCGATCAGGCCAGCCTTGCTTACTTCACGCCAGATCAGCTTGACTGCTATCGTGAGATCACTCAGCAATCCGCTGAAATCGCCTGTTGCTTCGGGATGCTCCCTTTCCCCTTCGTCGATGTGCCGCCCAAGCGTCATGAGACCTTGCTCTTCGGACATGTTTCCTCCGTCGATGTCTTATGGCACAGCGATCCTGTTTACGTCAGGTAATCCTGCGCCTACTTCACTGCAGAAGAGCGCAAGCTGTTTGCAAGACGCTCCTGATCCTTGTATTGCAACTGGTAAAGCCTGTAGTAGATACCTCTCAACGATATGAGCTGCTGATGGGTCCCCTGCTCCCGGATCTCGCCCTTGTGGAGTACGATGATCTTCGATGCATGCTGGATCGTTGACAGCCTGTGGGCTATCACTATGCTGGTCCGCCCTTTGAGGAGGTTCGTCGTCGCTTTCTGAATCAACTGTTCGGTCTCAGTGTCGATGTTCGCTGTCGCCTCGTCGAGCACAAGTATCCGGGGATCGTGTGCAAGCGCTCGGGCAAATGAGATGAGCTGCTTCTGCCCGACAGATAGTGCAGCGCCCCTTTCCTTTACGTCTTCATCGTACTTGTTGGGCAGCCTCTCGATAAAATCGCTCGCCCCCACCAGCGACGCTGCTTCCTTCACTTTCTCAAACGGAATGTCCTGATTCCCCAACCCGATGTTATAATGCACGCTACCGGAAAAAAGGAAAACATCCTGCATTACTATGGCAATGTTCTTTCGAAGCTCGGCACTGGAAACATTTTTCACGTTGTGTCCGTCGATGAACACGCCACCCGAATTCACGTCGTAGAAGCGCATGAGAATATTGACAATAGATGTCTTTCCTGCCCCGGTCGCGCCGACAATGGCAATCGTCTCTCCGGGATTCGCGGAGAACGAAACATTCCTGAGAACGTGGTTATCGCCATCGTAGGCGAATGATACGTCCTTAAACTCGATTTTCCCCTTTACCTGGCCGAGCGCTTCCGGCGTGCGCGGCTCGGGAATCAGAGTCTTGTCGTCAACGACCTTGAATATTCTCTCCGAGGAGGCCATGGCGGTTTGAAGAATATTGTACTTTTCCGAGAGATCCCTGATCGGCGTGAAGAACTGTTCGGTGTACTGAAGAAACGCTATCAGTATTCCGAGTGAGATGCCGCCATGCGCCCTGAAGAACTCCTCGGAGACAAGATGTGTCCCGCCAAACCAGATAATGAGTCCCACGGCGATCGCGCTTGCCAGCTCGACGCCGGGATAGAACAGAGCATAGTAGAACACGGATCTGATATTCGCGTCGCGGAGTTTTGCGTCCACCTCGTCGAAATTCTTGAAGGCCTTGTGCTCACGGTTGTATATCTGGTCTACTATCACGCCAGTCACGTGCTCCTGCAGGAACGCGTTTATGCGCGCAATCAGGACGCGGATTTCACGGTATGACGACCTCACCTTTTTCCTGAAAAGCATCGTGATATAAAAGAGAACGGGGATAACAGTCAGCGTGACCAGAGCGAGTTCGACACTAAGGCTGAACATGAAAGTCAGAATCCATATGATCGTGAAAACATCTCCAAATGCCATGACTATGCCGGACGAGAAGAGGTCGTTAAGTGCCTCGACATCATTTGTCACCCTGGTCACCAGCCTCCCGACTGGATTCCTGTCGAAATACTTGATGCCAAGTCTCTGAAGATGCTTGAATATTTCCATCCGTATATCGAAGATCGTTTTCTGCCCTATCCACTGGGTCAGGTACGCCGAGCCGTACCGCAGCAGCGCCTGAACGAAAATGACTCCGAACAGGATAACGATGATCCTGAATAGTCCCGCGGCATCGCCCTTCTCGATATAGCTGTCGATCGCTATCTTTGTAATATAAGGTCTCAGTGGGCCCATGCCCGAATAGGCAATCGTTATCAGCACGGCCACCGCAACCTGTACCTTGTAAGGCCTGAGGTAGTGTAGCAACCGGCGCATAAGCCTGCCGTCGTACGCTTTGCCTAATATTTCCTCTTCGTGTATTTCTACTGCCATGTTTTCACTTCACCACATTGGTGGGCGAACCTGTGGAGTACGCGACGATATTGTCGACCGTTGTCTGCAAAATCCTTTCCACAGCTTCTGCACTGTCAAACGCGATGTGCGGAGTGATTATCACGTTCTCCCTGTTCAACAGAATATTCTTTTCCAAAACGGCTTTAAGATGTTCGACCGATACGTTTCTCGTGAGCATCTGATTCTCTTCTTTCACGAGGTCCTCTCCCTCGAACACATCGAGCCCCGCGCCACCGAAGATGCCGGTCTCCAGCGCATGGTGGAGCGCCTCAGGCTCTATGATGCTCGCGCGCGCCGTATTGATGAACAGCGCCCCACGCTTGACGAGTCCGATATTCTTCATGTTTATCAGATGATGAGTCGCCTTATTGTAGGGGCAATGCAATGAAATGATGTCGGACTTTCTCAGCAACTCATCCAGCGACACGTACCGGAAGCCTAGTACTTCTTCCATAAAGTGGTTCTTGTGAACATCGTACGCGAGGACGTTCATGCCGAACCCTTTCGCAATCTTAATTACATGCGAACCGATTCCTCCGGCTCCGACCACACCGAGAGTCTTTCCTTTGATGTCCCATCCTTCGAGTCCTTCCGGCGAGAAGTTGTTTCTAACCGTGCGGACATAGGCCTTGTGAATGTTCCGGGAAAGTGCCAGGATGAGCCCGAACGTATGCTCTGCAACCGTGTTTTCACCGTAGTACGGCACATTGGAGACGGTTATCTTCCTGTCCGCAGCATACTTCAGGTCGATGTGATTGAAGCCTGTGCTCCTGGTCGCTATGCATTTCAACTTAGGCATCTTCATCAAATTCGGTTTGTCAAGCACCGAGTAGATGAATACCGAAACGATATCAGCTCCCTTCGCCGTCGCCGCATTCTTCTCGGTCAGAGGATCCGCAAAAAAATTCAGCTGAAATTTTCCCTTCAGCGCCTTGCTCAGGAATCTCTTATCGGTTGGAGTCACTTCGTACAGATTTATCTTAAGCATAAACCGGTCACATCCTCTGCAGTTCTTCTTCCAGGAGTTGTCTGTCGTAAAGATCGGCGTAAATGCCGTTTTGCAGGACCAGTCCGTCGTGCGTCCCCGACTCTGCTATTACTCCATCGTCCAGGACGACGATCATGTCTGCGTCTTTGACCGTCGATATCCGGTGGCTGATGATGATACTGGTCCTCTCTTTCATAACCTGCTTCAGTCCCCGCAGTATCTCCTCTTCGGTGTAGGTGTCGACTGCGGAAAGCGCCTCGTCAAGTATCAGTATTTTCGGTTTCCTGATGATTGCTCTTGCAATACCTACTCTTTGCTTCTGCCCGCCGGAGAGCGTGATACCACGCTCGCCGACTATCGTATCAAATCCCTTCGGGAAAGTCTCGATGTCTTTGTAAATCTGTGATACTTTCGCCGCCCACTCGATATCTTCCTGAGTTGCGATCTCGACACCGTAAGCAATGTTATTCGCTATCGTGTCCGAGAAGAGGAACGTCTCCTGTTGCACATAGCCGATGTTCCTTCTCAGAACTTCAAGAGGAATCTTCTTGATTGGAAAGCCATCGATCAGAACTTCACCGGAAGTGCAATCGAACAGTCTTGGAATGATGTTCACGATTGTCGATTTGCCTGTTCCCGTTCTCCCGACTATGGCCAAGGTCATCCCCTTTTCTATCTCCAGATTGATGTTTCGCAGGGCATACTCTTCCTTGGAAGGAAATCTAAACGAGACATTCCTGAATGAAATGACGCCGTGAATTTCATTCACCGACCGGTCGACATCCTCGCCATCCTTAATCTCCGGTTGAGTATCGAATATCTTATTCAGCCTTCCCATTGAGGCTGCTCCGCGCTGGAATATATTCACAACCCATCCAAAGGCAATTAGCGGCCAAGTAAGCATTCCAAGGTAAATCAGGAATGAGACCATCGTACCGATCGAGAGCGAATTCTTGATTACATCAAAGCCGCCCCGCCAAATGACTATTACCGTCGCCGCTCCGGTCAAAATCCCCATCAGCGGCCAGAGAAATGACTGTATTCGTGCCAGAGTCAGGTTTCTCTTCAGATAGTCGAAGCTCATGAACTTGAATTGCTCATTCTCATGATCCTCACGGACGTAAGACCGGACGACCCTGATGCCTGCTATGCTTTCCTGAGCTCTCGCGGTCAGCTCACTATACTGTGCCTGCACCGACTCGAAGTGCTGATTTACCAGTTTCCCCAAATAATAGACTCCTGCCGACACAAACGGAAGAGGGATCAACGAATAGAGTGTGAGTCTCACGTCTATCGAAAACATGATCGAGATGACCATGATAAATCCGACGATCGTGTCGGACGTGTACATGATGCCAGGCCCGAGCACGTTCCTGACGGCGGCGATATCGTTGGTCCCATGCGCCATCAGATCGCCTGTCGGCATATTGAGGAAATAAGAATAGGACAGCTTCTGAATATGAGCATAGAAGTCGTTCCGCAGATCATACTCGATCCTGCGTGACGTCACGATAATGGTCTGACGCGTCATGAAAGTGAAGAATCCGCTTAGAAACGTCGTGCTGATTATCAACGCCGCATACTCGAGAAGCTTCAACGAAGACGGCTCCTTCTTCAACTGGTCAATAGTGCTACCGATAATGAGAGGCACAAAGACCGCGAAGAGGTTTGAAAGCAAGACGGTAAGCAGCCCGATATAGAGCGTCCTTTTGTATTTCTTTAAATATGGTATGAGCCTGAGCAGATGTCTCATTCGTCAACCGACAACTGTAAATCCGGTGTATTTGTGGAGAGCCTTCGGAACGATGACTTTCCCTTCAGGCGTCTGGTAGTTCTCGAGGAGAGCCACCATCAATCTCGACGTAGCGAGGCCGGACCCGTTCAGAGTGTGAACGAACTCCGGTTTCGATTTCGGATCGCGCTTGAACTTTATGTTTGCCCGCCGCGCCTGGAAGCTTTCAAAGTTCGAACAGCTCGACGCCTCCAGCCAACCGCCTCTTGCTTCCGTGGCAGGAGCAAATACTTCTATGTCGTAACACTTCGCTGCCGAGAAGCTGAGATCGCCTGTGCAAAGGAGCATTACGCGGTAAGGCAGGTTCAGCAACTGCAAAACCTCCTCGACATCCGTAACGAGTTTTTCAAGTTCATTGTAAGACTCTTCCGGTTTAACAATCTTCACTAATTCGACTTTGTTGAACTGGTGCACTCTAAGGAACCCGCGCGATTCCTTGCCCCAGCTTCCGGCTTCCCGCCTGAAGCATGCCGAGTATGCCGCATACTTTGTCGGCAACTGCTCGGCGGGCAATGTCTCATCCCGTCTGAGATTCGTGACCGGGACTTCCGCTGTCGGGACAAGATACAAGTCGTCAACTTCACAGTGGTACATGTCTTCAGCCATCTTCGGAAGCTGACCGGTTCCGCGCATAGACGCCTGGTTCACGAGAAACGGCGGGAAGATCTCCGTGTAGCCATGAGTATTAACATGTAAATCGAGCATAAAGTTTATCAAAGCTCTCTCCAGAGCAGCACCCTTTCCGACATATACCGGGAATCCAGCGCCGGTTACCTTGCTTCCCCTGCTGAAATCCAGAATCCCAAGCTTTTCTCCGAGCGCCAGGTGATCCAGGAGCTTGAAATCAAAATCCTTCGCCGTGAGAACTTCGCCCCACCTTTTGACTTCTTTGTTGTCGTCGGAACTCGATCCTGACGGCACGGAAGAATGAGGCAAGTTCGGTATATAAAGGAGAATATCATTAAGCTTATCCTCAACGGACTTCAGCTGATCTTCGAAGGTCTTGAGTGAATCGCCTTTTGCCTTGCCAGCCGCGATCAGATCCGAGGCATCTCTTCCCTGCTGTTTGAGCTTGGCAACCTCCCCGGCGATTTGGTTACGCTCACTCTTGATCGCCTCGGATTTCTGCAGGAGTTCCCTTCTTTCGCCGTCGAGATCCAGTATCTCATCTACACGGTCCTTCTCCCGCTTCCTCGCGATGGCCTCTTTTACAACTTGTGGATTCTCACGTATGAATTTCAGATCAAGCATTTCGTCTCACATTCTGTTTTGTCTGTTCAAGGTTTTACTCCAGCCTGTCTCATCTGCCTTTTCATCAACGATAAGGAATCTGTAACCGAGGGCATGTTCACGCCGAGCTCCGTCTGGGCTTTCAGACAGATGAAACTCGAATTCATCGGTCGTCTTGCTTTCTGGTTAAGCATATCCGACGTAGTCGGCGATATGATCGAGGGATCGTGGCCGAATACTTGCGCAACCTTCACGGCAAACTCGAACCTCGATATAGTCTCGAACCCGCTCACATGGTACAAACCTCTGGCACCACGCTGCACAACCTTCAGCACAGCGAACGCCAGCTCGTCCGCGAGCGTCGGATTGCCGATCTGGTCAGTCACTACGGAGAATTGTTCTCCGTTCGAAAGCTTTTCGAGGACCCAGAGGACGAAATTTCTCTTTATCCCCGGAGCAAATCCGTAAAGGACTTGAGTTCTCAGTATTGCGAGGTTATCCAACTGGGCTCTTGCAAGATTCTCTCCTGCAAGTTTTGTTTTTCCGTAATAGCCTATGGGGTCGGGTAGAGATATCTCATCGTAATTCCCTTTGCGCCCGTTGAAGACGTAATCTGTCGAAATATGCACAAGTCTTGAGTTGAAGACGTTAGCCGCCTCGGCCAGATGACTGACCGCCGTCGCGTTCACCTTGTACGCGATCTCTTTTTCCGCCTCGGCGCGATCAACATCCGTAAATGCCGCCGCATTGATAATCACGGAAGGCTTGAACGTGCTAACCAGATCGAACACTTTCTGACGCTCGGTGATGTCGAGAGCGACAAACCCACCATCACCGGCAGTGACCTCAGACGGGAGAAGATCATATTCCGATTCCCGCCTGAATACCTCGACCAGTTTCTGCCCGAGCAGACCGCGCGCGCCTGTTATCAGGACCTTCTTCTCAGACATTGAGACTCCTCCCTGCATACTTCAGGAGACCCGACGGACCGGCAACGCTAACCTTCTTTGCAGCCATCTCGACGCCGCTCTCCGCGGCTTCGCTAAACGTCTTCCCCAGCAGAACTGAGTGCAGAAATGATATGCCGAACACGTCCCCGCTTCCGGTCGGATCGACCACGTCAACCGACCTGGTAGGATAGAAACGCTCCGATATTCTCCCCCCGTCCTTCTCGTACAATGAGAGCCCATTTTCCGCGAAAGAGATAATCAGTGCCTTCGCATTTGTTCTGAGTATTTTCTCCGCTAGCACTTTGAAGCCGCCGATCTCGGGATCTATCGCATTTGCTTCCTCTTCGTTGATCTGAACAGTATCGGCGCAGTCGCACCAGGAAAGGTAATCTTCTCTCGGGCCGCGAACTCGCTTCCCATCGGGCATGTGCTGCATTACCAGGTTGTGCAGGTCGAGATGAATATGGCATCCTGCCGCGGCAGTTCTCAGCCTGCCGAGAGTCTCCAGAGTAATATCACTTCCGCTTATCAGGTTCACATGAATCCCGTCGGCAGGAAGAGACTTCTCTATCTCCTCAAGAGGCGTTGGCTCAATCGATCGGGTGCTGCATTCCCACCTCCTGTTCTCGTCTTCGTAGAAGAGATCGACCCTGCGAACGGGAGATCCTGTCTCATACACAGCAGACAGATTAACAGAATCGAGTTTTTCGAAAAGATCCGCGAAATAACCTCTGTCTTCCCTGCTCAGGCCGATGACCGGAACTGTCTCTATGCCGTCATTCAGTATTGCACTCGCGACTATCGAATACGAGATACCGCCGATCTCATGATACACTTTCCCATCCGCTTTATGAATAACGTCGATGCAAGGTTCACCGATGACGAGTATTCTCACAGCTTCGAGCCCTTTGCCCGAAACTCCACGAGCTTCTTCTTGACATCGGGATCGGACAGACCGATAATCTCAGCAGCGAGAACCCCGGCATTCTTCGCCCCCGCTTTGCCAATCGCAACGGTTGCCACGGGAATCCCCGGAGGCATTTGTACAATCGAATACAACGCGTCTACTCCTGACAATTCCGAGCCGCTCAGTGGGACTCCGATCACTGGGAGCGTGGTCAGACTCGCGACGACTCCCGGCAGATGTGCTGCCATCCCCGCTCCGGCGATGATCAGGCTGAAACCGTTCTTCTCTGCATTCGAAGCAAAGTCAGCCGTCTCTTTCGGGTTGCGGTGAGCACTGAGTACATGAAGCTCGTGTTCGATCCCGAAGAAATCCAAATACGCGAACGACTCGGAAATTGACGTCTCGTCTGACTTGCTTCCAATCAATATTGCCACTTTTGGTTTAGACATTCTCCTCCTTTATAATTTCGATCAAGCATCCGGCTCAAATTACGATGCGGATGAGACAGACAACATGAACTCGCTCGGATAAACCGAGTGGAAGGATACCAACCGTCTCGTCCTAATCCACATGATACGTGTCATCCGCATTCTATTTGTTTTTGTAGACCTTCTCTGGATCAAAGACTCTGACTCCGATATCGACAAGACTGCCGTCCTCCAGCTTCCGGTAGAAGCAGGACCTGTTCCCGGTATGACACGCAGCTCCTCCGACCTGCTCGACTTTCATCACGATCGCGTCGCCATCGCAGTCAATCAGGAGTTCCTTGACGTTCTGCACGTTCCCGGACTCTTCGCCTTTGTGCCAGAGCCTGTTTCGCGACCTGCTCCAGTAGACAGCCTGTCCGGTCTCCACTGTCTTTCGAAAACTCTCCTCGTTCATATGCGCGAGCATCAGAATTTCACCTGTCTGATGATCCTGGGCAACCGCGTTGAGCAACCCTTTGTCGTCGAACTTGAGCTGTCCCACAATTTTATCTATTTCTCTCATAATCTTACCGCAACACCTTTTTCGGACAAATAGTTTTTCACTTCTTTGATTTTGAATTTTCCAAAATGGAACACCGAGGCCGCCAGAACCGCATCGGCGTTCCCCTCTTCGATCGCTTCGTAGAAATGTTCGAGCGTACCCGCACCGCCGCTCGCGATGACGGGGACGTTGACCTCTCTCGTAATCTTCTTCAGCATCTCGATGTCATATCCCGAGTTAGTGCCGTCCTTGTCGATGCTTGTCAGCAGAATCTCGCCTGCACCGCGCGAGACAGCGTACTTCGCCCACCCGACGGCGTCGAGACCGACGGGTGTTCTTCCGCCGTTCACATACACCTCGTACTCAACCGGCCTTCCGACCTTCTCAATCACTTCCTTGTTGGCAGCCGGGATCTCCCCCGACCTATCGCTTCCTCTACGGTCTGTGGGAATTCTCTTGGCATCGATAGCCACAACGATGCATTGCACGCCGAACTCTTCTGCTCCCTGCGTTATCAGACTAAGGTCACGAATTGCTGCGGTGTTCAGGCTTACCTTGTCTGCACCGTTCGAAAGCATACGGCGCATGTCCTCCACGGTTCTGATTCCTCCACCAACCGTCAGCGGCAGAAAAATCGTCTCCGCAGTGTGCCTCACAACCTCTATCATCGTGGCACGATTGTCGACGCTGGCTGTGATATCGAGAAAAACAATCTCGTCCGCGCCTTCCTGTTCATAGAACCGCGCGGACTCGACGGGGTCGCCTGCGTCCGTCAAGTTGACGAAATTTATTCCCTTAACTACTCTCCCTGCATTCACGTCCAGGCAAGGGATAATCCTTTTAGCTAACATTCAGTGTGCTTCCATTTTTCATCTCAGCGTTAACGCCCACCCTTGCAAGCCTGGTCCAAGGCAAAACCGGAGTAGGTAAGGCATCCGAAGGCAATCGAGTGTCCATCATCTCAGGGCAAAGCGCGGGAAAACAAGTGAGGAAGAGACTATTGTCTCCTCGTAGGCCCGAGGTCGTCCAGGACTTTCTCATTCAATCGCCAGAGCTCGACACAGGGGAATTTGTTCTCGTAAAGTGCTTTGCCGACGATCACGGAATCGACCCCGTGCGGTTCTAGCTCCTGGAGGTGTATCAAATCCTCGTACGACTTCACGCCGCCTGAAGCAGTCACTCGTAGGCCGGTCTCCACCGCAAACTCCTTCATCGCCTCGATGTTTGCTCCCTTCAATGTGCCGTCACGCGAGATGTCTGTGTAAATAACCCGTGCAACGCCGCGTTCCTTCAATTTCTTTCCGAGGTCGACGGCCGAAAGCCCGCTCGAATTCTGCCAGCCCTTTATCTGCACGATCCCGTCGAGCATGTCTATGCCGACAGCGATTCTGCGAGGCCCGAATTCCTGCAAGAGCTTGAGGAGCAGCTCCTCGTCGTTCACGGCGACAGTTCCTATTATGATACGGTAGACACCGATGTCGAACGCCTGTCTGACCGCTTCATAAGTCCTCAAACCTCCACCAAACTCCACGGGTATGTCGACTGCGTCTACTATCGACTTCAGCGCCGGGAAATTGATGGGACGTCCTTCGAACGCACCGTCCAGGTCTACCACGTGAAGCGCCTTGAAATTCTCGCCGCGCCAAATGATAGCCATCTTCGTCGGATCGTCGGAATAGATCTTATCTGTCCCAGCTTCGCCTTTTACAAGCCGCACGCATCTTCCTTGCCTTAAATCAATAGCCGGTATAACAAGTATCATTTACACACTCAAAAAGTTTTCAAGTATCTTCAGCCCAAAACTCTGACTCTTCTCAGGATGGAATTGGATTCCGAAGATATTCTTGTCTTCGACGATGGCCGGGAGCATTACGCCGTAATCAGTGGCTCCGGTCACGTAACTGTCGTTCGTTGTCACATAATATGAATGAACAAAATAAGCATACTCTTTGTCACGCACTCCGTTAAACAGTCGCGACTGTTTTCGGAATTCTATCTGGTTCCAGCCCATGTGTGGAACTTTCAGCATTGAACCTTCAGGGAAAGGGACGACCTCGCCCGGTAGCAACGCGAGCCCGTAGTATGTTCCCTGCTCGAAGCTGACGCTGAAGAGGAGCTGCATCCCGAGGCAAATGCCGATCAGCGGGCGACCACTCTTACCGAATTCGATAAGCGCCTCACGGATTGCCAGTGAATCGATGTTCCTCATCGCCGCGCCGAAGGCGCCAACGCCCGGTAGTACGAGTCGCTCCGCTTTCACGATGTCGTCCGCGCTTTGACTCAACTCAACCTCGGCTCCTACCTTCTCCAGCGCCTTCGTGATAGACAGGAGGTTGCTGGTCCGGTAATCGACTACGGTGACCTTAGATACTTTCATTTTCCTCGATGATCTTGCTCAGCTCCTTGCTCCGGATTGTCGCCGTAGAAACCGCGTTGATCAGCATTGTCCTCAGTCCGTGGGTCTCGAGTTCGTGCACGGCCGCAATTGCGGTACCGCCCGGTGTCGTCACTTCATCTTTAAGTATCGCGGGGTGCTTCCCAGTCTCGATGACCAGTTTTGCCGAGCCGAAGACCGTCTGTGCCGCGAGTTTGAATGCAATCTGCCTGGGGATTCCCATCTTCACTCCGCCATCTGTCATCGCCTCAATAACCATGTAGATGTAAGCCGGCCCGCTTCCGCTGAGGCCCGTGACCGCATCGAGAAGATTTTCAGGCACAATCTCAACTGTCCCGACCGACTTGAAGATCGTCATCGCCAACTTGAGATGTTCGTCGCTCGCGAATTGTCCTTTGCTCACTGCCGTCGCACCGGCATCGACAAGTACCGGTGTGTTCGGCATCGAACGGATTACAGGACACGAGACACCGAGAAAAGAATTAATGAACGATGTCTTTATTCCAGCCATTACACTTATAATAATATGCTGCGGCGTCACCAGGTCCTTTATCTCTGTCATGACGTCCCGTGCGTTCATCGGTTTGACAGCAAGGATCAATATCTCTGAAGACTTGGCGACTTTCCTGTTATCGTTAGTTGTATGAACCCCAAATGTTTTTGCAATGTCGTCAAGATTGTTTGCGCTTCTCCTGGAGGCAATTATGTTCTTCGGCGAGGTCAGTTTAGCGCGCACCAGTCCGCCTATCACGGCGGTCCCGATGTGTCCAGCTCCTATGACACCGATCTTCTTATTATCAAGCATCTTACAAATTCCCTTTCGTTGACTGCACTCCCACGATACGGGGGTTCAAGGAAACAGCCTCCCGGAGCGCGAGTGCAAACGACTTGAATATTGCCTCGGAGCGGTGGTGATTGTTCTTGCCGTATACTAGCTCCACATGAATGTTGGCTCTGAGATTTTCTGCCATCGACTTGAAAAAGTGTTCGATCATTTCAGTCGAGAGATCGTTAACTTTCGGGCGCGAAAATTCGGCGTGAAATACGCAGTGCCCTCTTCCGGACAAATCGATGACGCACCTCGCGAGCGATTCGTCCATCGGGACGTAAGAGGTCCCATAACGATTTATCCCCGCCTTGTCGCCCAAGGCTTTGTCGACGCACTTGCCGATCACGATCGCCACATCCTCAACAGTGTGGTGGTCATCGACATCCACATCGCCATTCGCTGTCAGCGTCAGGTCGATGAGACTGTGTTTGGAGAACAACTCGAGCATGTGGTCAAAGAATTTTATGCCGGTGGAAACATTATATTTCCCCGTCCCGTCGAGATTCACTGCGCAACTGATTTGAGTTTCCTTGGTTTCGCGGCTGAGAGAAGCTTTTCTTTTCACTTTTTTATTCAAAATGCCGAAATTTTAGCAGAAATGCAACGAATTCTCCCCAGTCCTTACACATGGCTCCTCGCAGTCTTTCTCGAAGCAGGTGAAGCTCTCAAAATAGCAGTCGCGTCGCACGCCGGAACAAAGGGAGGAGAAGTAGAGAAGACCTGTCCGGGCACCGAAACTTTCCCGTCACCTGACGCGTAACATAGCCCGTCATGGCTTACCAGAGGCTCTATTGCCAAGGTACGAAGAAAATCAACATCGAACCGAACAAGGAGGTTGAATATGAAGCTCAGGCTTCTGATTATCTACGGCATTCTCCTAATGACAACGGTATTCAGCGAGGGATGTGCCCAGACGAAGTGCATTTGGATGGAGAGATCCGAGGACGGCGATACTGTGGAGAAGTTAGGTATGTCTGTACATCTTGCGACGCTCCTCGCGCGCCCCGGAGCGAACTTCGACCTTGATGGTGTGAAGTTGACTTATGATTCGCTTGTGAGCGTATGCAAAGGTGGGTCAGAGGTCCTGATCAAGGACAATACCGGGAACGGCAGGACTAGAATATACGGCGGGAGTTTCCATCAGAAAATGAGTGAACAGACCGCGAAGCACAATTATCTCATCGTCGAGAGTTCGGACAGCGGAGGCGCCGCTAAGGTCTCCAAAATCAGGGTTGAATCTCTGGAAGCAGTGGGCATTGTTATGGCCATGATCGGATCGAGTAATCTCGACGAGAATATCGACAGGATTCAATCGGCGCTGGAGCGAGGGGGAATTCTTTACATCCGGGACTATAAGAAAAATTCGAGGCTGTGGATCTATGTGAATTGACATCGATCCAGCAATCGACTTCAGCGATCTCAGCCGTTCTTTCCTGACATGTCGTCCCTTTCGGCTTTTGTCAGGACAGTATACTCAGGCGCTTCCTAAAGCGAGACTTGTAAGTGTACCATCAATCACTTTCTTGACACCCGCCAGAACCGGTAACCAGAGAGACGGCAGGCACGCAACCATGCGGGCAGCGGTACTCGTCCGCTGTGAATATCCATGTCGTCATCGCGCGCCACCCGGCGAGTATTTGACTTGTTCCTCGCGGTTTTGCTACTTTTTGATGCAGCGGCCAAGTCAGGGATCGCACTTCAAGAGTCAGACCGCAGTTCAATTTTTCTAATCAGTCGCGCGGAGTTGAGTCCAGGAGAAGACAAGTCGGAGCTTCCCTGCTTCTCCGAGGCTTTGCTGGAGATGGCTGGAGGGATTTGGGAATAAGGCCTGGCTTCAAACGCAACCTGTGGTGGGACATTCTAGGCGCTACCCTTTTTCCAGTGATTACCCTGCTTATCCTGATACTCAGCAGTGCTTCAGGTCTGATCGCGCTGCAGAACCTGTCGCCCGGCACACCCGGGTTGCTGCTTCAAGCTTTTGCAGCCGGTTTGGTTCCGATGTTCATCAAGAATATCCTGGAAGAGTTCGCCTGGCGAGGATCCCTCGCGCCCAGAGTCTATTCGCTCGGATTGAACGATTACCTGGGTCACTCGATAGTCGGGCTCGTCTGGGGGACATGGCACATTCCTTACTTTCTGTTCTTCGTCGATCGCGCCGATATCCGGAGTTACACAACGCTGGGCCTGACGGCGTTCATCCCCCTTGCAATAGTGGCAATGATCTCATGGGCAATTGTGTACGGCGAAATCCGGCTACTCACTGACTCGGTATGGCCGGTCGTCCTGATGCACTTGATAGAGGACGCGTTTGCTGCAGAGCTGCTGTTGCAGGGTTTCGTCAAAATCGTTCCCGGGATGGACTGGCTGATCTCGCCAGCCGTTGGAATCGTGAGCATCATTTCCTTCGCTGTAGTAGGAATTGGCTTACGTCGACTGCGGACTAGAAAACAACTATGTGTCCGGAGAATATTGTAAAACAAATCCGAGGGAGGTCAGGAGCTAATGAAGCATCGAGCTGAAATATTGGACTTGGCGGGAGTTGCGTCCGCAATCGGTGCCGAGATAACTGCATTGTCCGTTCGCAACGCAGGGAGCATGCGCACCATTCGCCGCAAGTATTCTAATATCCTGAAGGAGGCAAACCCTGAATTTGTCATCCGGCTCGCAAAGAAGCTCCGCGATGTCCCCGACTATCGGTGGCTGGGCTATGAGTTAATACGGAACCACAAAGATGCATTTGAGCAACTTGATGAAGCGGAACTCGAGGAGCTGGGAACAGGCATTGACAGTTGGTGGACGGTAGACGCCTTCGCCCGCATTCTGTCCGGACCGGCCTGGCTCAATGCACAGGTGTCCGACAAATTGATACTCAAATGGGCTCGTTCAAAGGATCGCTGGTGGCGGCGCGCGGCCTTGGTCAGCACGGTGGCTCTGAACGTGCGATCACAAGGTGGGACAGGAGATATTGCTAAGACCTTACGTGTTTGTCATGTCTTGATACACGATCACGACGACATGGTGGCAAAAGCCATGTCATGGGCATTGCGTGCGCTCGCGGTACATGATACCAAGGCTGTCAGTGATTTTCTGGACGAACACGTTGAAGCTTTGGCCTCACGAGTGAAAAGAGAAGTGAGGAACAAGCTTAAGACAGGCTTGAAGAACCCGAGACGAAAAAGCAACTGAAGCCGGCGCGCTCGGTAATCTGAGAGTACGTGGTTTCAAACCAACGAGATCCCACCAGATCAAGTTAACTGCGAGGGATTGCTTCTCCCGACTAATGCCTGCGGTATTAGTCGGGATCTCAATCACAGGTACCTCCGGGACCGTCTTATCAAAGTCGCGGTGATACTACTTCTCCGTCAGTCCACGGTCCTTCAGCAGAGCTTTCACGTTCGGGTCGCGTCCGCGGAACGCACGATAAAGTGCCCCGACGTCTTCCGACCCGCCTCGTGAGAGAACCATCTTTTCCAAGCGTTCGCCGTTTGCACGCGTCAGCCCGCCGTGCTCAGTGAACCACTCGAAAGCGTCGTCGTCGAGGACTTCGGCCCACATGTATGAGTAGTAGCCTGCGGAATAGCCGCTGCTCCAGATGTGAGCGAAGTACGTAGACCGATATCGCGGCGGTATGAGAGGCATGTAAACATGATAATGCTGAAGTGCCGCCGTCTCGAACGAGTCAACGTTGGCTACCTTTGCGCCTGCAGGCAGCGTGTGCCATGCCATGTCGAGGAGTGAAGCTTCGATGTACTCCATCGTCTCGAAGCCCTGGTTGAACGTCCTCGCCTTCCTGATCTTGTCCACCAGGGCCTGCGGCATCGGCTCACCAGTCTTGTAGTTCTTCGCGTAGTGCGCCAGCACTTCCGGATATAATGCCCAATGTTCGTTGAACTGCGACGGGAACTCGACGAAATCCCGCGGCACATTTGTGCCGGCAAGCCGCGGATATTTCACAGTCGTGAGCATCGAATGGAGCGCGTGTCCGAACTCGTGGAACATGGTCATCACATCGTCATAAGTGAGAAGTGCGGGCTGACCGGGAGCAGGCTTCGTGAAGTTCGCAACATTATACACGACTGGTTTCGTACCAAGCAAGCCTGACCCGTCAACGAACGTGTCCTCCCATGCACCGCCGCTCTTGTTGTCGCGCTTGAAATAATCGCAGTACCAGAGTGCAATCGATTTCCCGTTCGCGTCAAAGACTTCGAACACACGGACGTCGGGCTGATAAACCGGAATGTCTTTCCGCTCCTTGAACGTCAGTCCGTAGAGCTTCTCCGCTGCATAGAATACACCGTCCTCCAATACGCGATTCAACTCAAAGTAGGGTTTGATTTCGGACTCATCCAGGTCGTATTCCGCCTTGCGCACTTTCTCGGCATAATACTGCCAGTCCCAGGGCTGGAGCTTGAAACCGCCATTCTGCTTATCGATCAGCGCCTGCATTTTTCCCGCTTCACTTTCTGCTTTCGCCGTTGTAGCGGGCACGAGATCGGTGAGAAGCTTGATCGCAGCGGCCGGAGTTTTCGCCATCTGGTCCTCCAACGAATATGCGGCATAGTTCGGGAATCCAAGCAGCCTGGCTTTCTCAGCACGAAGCTCTGCTAGTCGGACAATGACTTGACGAGTGTCGTTCGTATCGCCCTTCTCTGCACGAATTGTCGACGCATCAAACAACCGTTCTCTCACGGCGCGATCCGCCAATGAAGCCTGTGCAGGCTGCTGTGTGGTGTTCTGTAATGGCAGCACCCATTTCCCCTCGAGTCCACGGTCGTGGGCCGCCTGCGCAGCCGCCGCGATCTCGGCATCACTTAGCCCGTCGAGTTCACTCTTGTTGTTGATGACGAGTGCGCCTACTTTCGTTGCGGTGAGAAGCTTGTTTTGAAAATCCGTTTCGAGTGTCGCCTCTTCCTGATTCAGGGCGCGAAGGCGAACCTTGTCCGGCTCAGAAAGAAGAGCACCGGAGCGGACAAAGTCGATGTAGTAACGTCTTACCAGAAATTTCTGGACGGGA